>JAFMQT010000204.1 GCA_017354515.1 Nocardia sp.
ATCTCGACGACATCACCGGGCAGGGAGTAGTTGTAGAACCAGCTCGAGTTGTCCAGATTCAGGTTCAGACAACCGTGGGTGGTGTCGGTGTTGCCCTGGGCCCATACCGTGGCGTCGAGTTGGTGCAGGTAAATCCCGTCGGCGCTGATCTGGGTGGCCCAGCCGATGGTCTCCTTGTATCCGAGCCGGGTATTGACCGGCAGGCCGTAACTGGAGGAGTCCATGATCACCGGATTGCCCTTGCCCATCACGGTGTAGATGCCGGCCGGGGTGTTGAAGTAGATGGTCTTGCCGCCCACGTCCTCACTGCCGCCCCGGCCCATCGAGGTGGGCATGGTTCGGATCAGTTTGCTGTTCTCGAAGACCTGGACCTGCTTGGTGTTGTCGTCGGCGATCGAGACGTGCGCCGGGCCGATGGTGAAGCTGGTCTTGGAATCCTCCTGGCCGTACAGGCCCGGGCCCACCTGGGCGCCGAAGATGTTGGAGGCCACGGTGACCTTGGTGCCCGGCGCCCAGTACTTCTCGGGCCGCCAGTGCGCGTTCTGATCGTCGAGCCAGTACCAGGACCCCGGAACCGGCGGATCGGTGGTCACCGACAGGTGCTTCTGGGCCTCGGCCTTGTCGACCGCCTCGTCGAAGTGGGCGACGATCACCGTGCCGACGCCGTAGGTGCCACCGTCGGCGAGCGGGGCGCTGCCGGTGGTGTTCAGATAGGTCTTGACCTGGTTGCTGGGCGTGAGCGTGTCGAATGTGGAGGTGAACGGACCACTGATACCGGTCACGGTGAGGCCCTTGGCCGTCATCGTGTAGGTGTGGCCGTAGCCGAGTGGGGTGTTGGGTTTCCACGCGGTCTTTTCCGAGTTGAGGGTGCCGGGGACCGGTTTGCCCTCCTCATTGGTCAGTGACACGTCCGTCAGCAGGCCGTCGGCGGCGTTCACCTCGATGGCGCCGAGCGGGTCGACGTTGTGGCTACCGGGCGCCGGGTTCATTGTGATGGCCGGCGCGGCCGGGCCCGGGGTGCCGTGGGGAGCCTGGTCCGCCCCGGGGCCGGGGGCGGACGAGCACGCGGCCATCAGCATCGTCATCAGGAAGATTCCCAGCGCGACACCGAATCGGCAGCGGCGAGTGGACATGGTGTCTCCTGCGTTCGCCGTGCGCTCGGGCAAATCACCGCAGCGCACCATTTCGCCTAACTGTCTCGGTACCCGGCCAGTTTACGGGCCGTTCCCGAAAGTTTGCACTCCGGTGGTGTTGCCGCGCGTTTACACACCGTGTCACCGGGTACTCCGGTTACTGTTGTGTGCCCCGTGGGCGTGTCGGCAGTGTCGCCGATCGCACCGGTGACGAATTGACTAGTCGGCTAGCCTCCGCGCTGCTGCGGCCCGGTCGGACGAGGTGCAAGTGATGAGTGCGAATTTGATGATCGTCGAGGATGACGACCGTGTCCGCAGTGCGCTGCGGCTGGCGATGGAGGACGAGGGCTACGACGTCGAAGAGGCGGAGGAAGCCGAGGACGCACTCGAACACCTACGTGACAACGGCGCGCCCGATGTCATGATCGTCGACCTGATGCTGGGGGAGATGGACGGCTTCACCTGTATCCGCGAGATCCGCCGCGACCACGACGTGCCGATCATCGTGGTCAGCGCGCGTGACGATACTCACGATGTGGTGGCGGCCCTCGAGGCCGGCGCCGACGATTTCGTCACCAAACCGTTCGAGATCAAGGAGATCACCGCGCGGATGCGCGCCCTGCGCCGGCGTGCTCAGCAGTCCGCCGAACCGCCCGCACCGCAGGAGGTGGTGCTGGATGCCTGGGAACAGGCGCCGCTGGTGCTGTCGGTCGACGGCGGGACCGTCCGCCGCGGCGACGAGGAACTTCATCTGACCCTCACCGAATTCCGGTTGCTGTGTGAGCTGGCCGAGACTCCGGGCCGGGTGCTCTCCCGCAGTGTTCTGCTGGAACGGGTCTGGGACCGCGGCTTCTTCGGCGACGAACGGATCGTGGACGTCCATGTGCGCAGGTTGCGTACCAAGATCGAACGCGATCCGTCGGAACCGGCGCTGGTGGTGACCGTGCGGGGGCTGGGGTACCGGCTAGATCTGCAGCGTTGAACGGGCGTGCGGCGTTATTTCCGCACCTTCCCCGGCGTCAGGTGCTGCGCGGGAGGGTCATCCTCGCGTTCACCGTGACCGGCGTGGTCTCGGCGATGCTGGCAGTGGTGGTCGTCGTACTCGGGGGCGGTGTCTGGCGAGTCGCCCTCACCTGCGTTTTCGGCGGGACGGCAGTCGGCGCGGCCTTCGGATTGTGGATGTCGCATCGGTTGCTGGAGCCGTTGCGGCAGGTCACCGGCACCGCGGCCAAGATCGCTTCGGGGGAGTTGGACACTCGCCTGCCCGATACCGACGATCCGGATCTGGCCCCGACCGTCGACGCGTTCAACGCCATGGTCGACTCCCTGCAGAGCCGTATCGAACGCGAACGGCGGCTGGTCGGAGACGTCAGTCATGAGCTGCGAACTCCCCTGACCACCCTGACCACCAGCGTCGGGGTGATGTCCCGATATGCCGACCAGCTGCCCGAGCGGTCGCGCCGGGCGCTGGAGCTGGTGCGTGCCGAACTCGATCATCTGCGTCGGCTGCTCGACGATCTGCTGGCCCTGGCCAGGGCGGAGGCGCGCATGCACGGCGCCGACGCCGAACCGCTGTCGGTCGGCGAACTACTGACCCACACCCTTGCCGAGGTGCATTACCCTTCGGAAATGCTCACGGTGTCCGAGGACGGAATCGTCATCGGCCGCAAACTCGAACTCGAACGAGCGCTGGTGAATCTGCTCGAGAATGCTCAGCGGCACGGCGGCGGTGTCGTTGCGGTGGGCGTTTGCCGGGAGGGCGATGAAATGGTTGTCACCGTGGACGATGCCGGCCCCGGTGTGGCTCCCCAGGATCGGCAGCGCATCTTCGAAAGATTCGTGACGGTCCGGCGCGGGAAACGCTCCGGCACCGGAATCGGATTGGCTTTGGTCGCGGAAACCGTCGCTGCGCACGGCGGACGGGTAAAATGCACAGAGCGGCCGGGGGGTGGTGCGAGGTTTACTGTATGGTTGCCAACCGTGACGAAATTCACTCATCATACTTCTGTAACACAACTGTAAAGTAGTCGCACGATAAGACTCAACGTTAACGGGCAAACCTTGAGGGGTGACGCAAACCGGATCACGGAGTACGTCTTCAGGCTCTCCCGCAGATAAGCATCGAAACAGCACCGAGACCATCGAGATTCGCCGACCGCGAGTTGCCGACGGGTCGGCCATGTGGCGGATCGCCGTCGATTCCCAAGTGCTGGACGCCAACTCGAGCTACGCGTATCTGCTCTGGTGCCGCGACTTCGCAGAGACCTCGGTCGTGGCCGAAGTGGATTCGCGGGTAGCGGGATTCGTCACCGGATATCTGCGCCCGCAGGCGCCGGACACGCTGTTCATCTGGCAGGTTGCCGTTGATCAGGCGTTCCGCGGCCGCGGCATCGCCGTGTCGATGTTGGACAACATCGTCGAGGCGGTTGGTGCGCAGGATGTCTCGGTGCTGGAGACGACCGTATCACCGGACAACGAAGCGTCGCTGGCGATGTTCGCCGCACTCGCGCGCTCGCGCGGTGCCGAGATGAGCCGCCACACGTTGTTCGAACCACAAGATTTTCCGGACGGGCACGAATCAGAGGACCTGTACCGGATTGCACCACTGCACAGTGGTGCGAACGATAGGAAGGATCATCGATGACCACCGCTGAGATGACCGTTTTCGAATCGCTGGAATCGAATGTGCGCGGTTATTGCCGCTCTTGGCCCGCGCTGTTCGACACAGCTTCGGGGTCCTGGCTGCGTGACGGTAGCGGACGTGATTATCTCGACTTTTTCGCGGGCGCGGGTGCGCTCAATTACGGGCATAACAACCCCATTCTCAAAAAAGCACTGATCGATTACATATCCCGGGATGGAATTACCCACGGGCTCGATATGTCGACCGTCGCCAAGCGTGAATTGCTGGAGACGATCCAGAATGTTCTGCTGGAGCCGCGTGGATTGGATTACAAAGTCCAATTCCCCGGTCCCACGGGTGCGAACGCGGTCGAATCCGCATTGAAACTGGCCCGCAAGGTGACCGGGCGCACGAACATTCTCAATTTCACCAACGCATTCCACGGAATGACCCTGGGTGCGCTCACGGTCACCGGTAACGCGATGAAGCGCGCCGGTGCCGGGGTTCCACTGAACTACTCCACCCCGATGCCCTACGACGGCTACCTGGGCGGTCCGGACGATCTGTCCTGGATGGAGCGTGTCCTGGACGACACCTCCTCGGGTGTGGACAAGCCGGCCGCGGTCATCGTGGAGACCGTGCAGGGTGAGGGTGGTGTGAATGTCGCCCGCGCCGAATGGCTCCGGCATCTGTCCGAGGTCTGCGCCGCGCGCGGAATTCTGCTGATCGTCGACGATGTGCAGATGGGGTGTGGCCGGACCGGCCCGTTCTTCTCGTTCGAGATCGCCGGTATCACACCGGATATCGTCACCCTGTCCAAGTCCATCGGCGGCTACGGCATGCCGCTGGCGCTGGTGCTGATGAAGCGCGAGCACGACCAGTGGGCGCCCGGTGAGCACAACGGCACCTTCCGCGGTAACAATCCCGCGTTCGTGACCGCGCGGGTGGCGATCGAGCACTTCTGGACCGACAAGAAGCTCGAGCAGTCCACCCTTGCCAAGGGCGATACGATTCGAAAGTCGTTCGAGAAGTTGTCGCAGCGTTTCGACGGGGTCTCGACCCGCGGCCGCGGACTGGTGCAGGGTCTGGTCTTCGAGGATTCCTCCGAGGCCGGCAAGGTCGCCAGCATCTCCTTCGAGCAGGGCCTGCTGGTGGAGACCTCCGGTGCCGACGATCAGGTCGTGAAACTGCTGCCGCCGCTGACGATTACCGATGATGAACTCGACCACGGCCTGGCCATTCTGGACCGGGCGGTCGCGATGGCCCGAGGAGGCAACTGAGAATGATCGTGCGTACCACTGCTGAGATCACCGGCACCCACCGCGATGTGGGAGCGGAGGACTGGCGCAGCAAGCGCATCGTCCTGGGTGGTGACGGTGTGGGATTCTCGTTCCACGAGACCACGATTCAGCCGAATACCTCGCACACCTTCCACTACCAGAACCACATCGAAGCGGTGTGGGTGGTCGAGGGTGAGGGAACTCTCAACGATCTGACCAACGGGGTCACTTACGATCTGGCACCGGGAACGATGTACCTGCTGAACGGGCATGAGCGGCATCAGGTCCAAACCCGCACGCTGATGCGGATGATGTGCGTGTTCAACCCGCCGGTCACCGGTCAGGAGGTGCATGACGAGAACGGCGTCTACCCGTTGGTCGAGGTAGGCGAGCAGTGAGGTAGTTAGGAGGACGACACCGCGATGACTTTGGCGGACAGTCGAATCGACCGCTATCGGACGAGAACCGCGGTACCGGTGCCACCGGTCGATCGGGAGGATCCCACGGTGTGGGGCACGGTGACCTCTCCGGAGCTCGAGAGTTTCGAGGACGACGGGTACGCGATCATAGATGAGCTGCTCAACCCGATGGAGGTGGCCGACATCGCCACCGACATCGACCGGCTGGCGGCTGATCCAGGTTTGCGGTCCGATGAGCGGGTGATCATCGAGAAGACGTCGAACCGAGTGCGGTCCATCTTCGAGGTGCACAAGATCAGTCCGGTGGTCGCGGAACTGGTGCGTGATGACCGGATCGCCGGGCTCGCGCGCCAGGTCCTGGGCTCGGAGGTGTACATCCACCAGAGCCGGGTGAACTACATGCCCGGATTTCAGGGAGCCGGTTTCTACTGGCACTCCGATTTCGAGACCTGGCATGCCGAGGACGGTATGCCGACGCCGCGGGCAGTGAGTCTGTCGATCGCGCTGACCGACAACTACCCGTACAACGGCAGCCTCATGATCCTGCCGGGCTCACATCGGCGGTTCATGCCGTGCCAGGGTCAGACTCCGGACGAGCACTACCGGGAATCGTTGCGAGAGCAGCGAATCGGGGTGCCGGCGCAGGAGGATCTGACCCAGCTGGCCGATAAGTACGGGATCGCGCAGTTCACCGGGCCGCGTGGCTCGGGCCTGCTGTTCGATTCCAACATCATGCACGGCTCGTCGAACAACATCACTCCGTTTCCCCGCTCGAATCTGTTCCTGGTGTTCAACAGTGTGGAGAACACCCTGGTGCAGCCCTATGCGGGTACCCGCCCGCGGCCGAGCTACATCGCCGCGCGCGAGGTCGTCCCGGTGCGCTGACCGCGGTCGGTGACCACCGGGCCCGGACCCGTCGGGATGTGGCGCGAACCGCGCTCGCATCCGGGTTCGCCCCGACGGTGGCGGGCAACCCGGATACCCTCCCGGCGCGTTTGCGGCCGGAATCCGTTTCGGATTCCGGCCGCAAACATATGTCGCCCCGTTCTACCCCGGGTCAGGATTCGGCCCGGCTCAATGCCGCATACCGTGCGATGTGCTGGTCCCGCGAACCCCATTCACTGCGAATCGCGGTGAGCCGCTTGAAGAAATGACCGATCGCCAATTCCTCGGTCATCCCCATGGCGCCGTGCAACTGCACCGCGTGCTGGCCGATGAAACCCGCCGCGCGCGCGATGGTGGCCTTGGCGGCCGCGGCCGCGCGGGCCCGATCGGCCGGTGCGGCGTCCAGCTTCAATGTCACCAGATAGCTTGCGGCGATTGCCTGTTCGAGTTCAAGATGCATATCCACCATCCGGTGCTGCAGCACCTGGAAGCTGCTGATCGGCACGCCGAACTGCTTGCGCTGTTTGCTGTACTCGACGGTGTCGGCCAGCACCCGGCGCATGGCGCCGACGGCTTCGGCGCAGATCGCGGCGATCGCCTCGTCGACCGCGAGTTCGATCGAATCACCCGCCGCACCTTCCGGTCCCAGCAGTGCGTCCGCAGGGACGCGGACGCCGTCGAGGACCAGATCGGCGGCCCGACGATCATCGATGGTGCGGTAGGGATGGGCGGTCAGCCCGTCGGTCGCGGCCGGCACCACGAACAGTGACAGGCCCGCGCCGGTGCGCGCGGTGACCAGCAGATGCGAGGCCAGCGGTGCGCTGGTGACGGCCGTCTTGGCGCCGTCGAGCACCCACTGCTCGCCGTCGCGGCGCGCGGTGGTCTCGATGCGGTGCACGTCGTAACCCGAGCCCGCTTCCAGCGCGGCGAAGGCGGTGATCACGGTGCCCTCGACGATGCCGCGTAACAGGTTCTCGGCCCGCTCGCCGCCGGCCCGGCGCAGCAGACCGCCACCCAGGACCGCGGTGTCGACATAGGGCTCGATGACCAGCGCCCCGCCGAGGGCCTCGGCGATGATCATGGTTTCTACTGGGCCGCCGTCGAAACCTCCGACCCGTTCGGGCAGTCCGGCGCCCAGGATGCCGACCTCCTCGGCGAATCCGCGCCAAATCTCGGGTTGGTACCCGGCGCCGAGGCGGGCGGCGTCGCGACTGCTGTCCACGCCGTAGCGGGCGGAGAGGAATTCGGTGACGGTGTCACGAAGCAGTTGTTGTTCGGCGGTGAATTCGAAGTCCATCTCTCACAATCCCAGGGTTGCCTTGGCGATGATGTTGCGCTGAATTTCGTTGCTGCCCGCGTAGATCGAGCCGGCGCGGTCGTTGAAGTACCGCAGCGGGGCGACCGCCTGCCAG
>JAFMQT010000205.1 GCA_017354515.1 Nocardia sp.
CGCCGCGGCCCGCCCCGTCGTTCTCGCTGAGTCTGGACCGGAACGTGCAGAACGCGGCGCAGCGGGCGGTCGACGCCCGGCACGAGCAGACGATGATGGTGGCGATCCAGCCCTCGACCGGCGCCGTCCTCGCGGTCGCGCAGAATCACGAGGCCGATGCCGACGGCCCGATCGCGACCACGGGCCTGTTTCCGCCCGGTTCCACCTTCAAGACGGTGACCGCGACGGCGGCGATGTCCACCGGAATCGCGAAGCCGGACACCGTGGTTCCGTGTCCGAATCAGATCGTCATCGGTGAGCGCACGATCCCCAACTACGAACTGTTCGGCCTCGGCGATGTGCCGATGTCGACCGCCTACGCGCGGTCCTGCAACACCTCCTTCGCCAAGCTGGCCAGTGAATTGCCCGCGCACGCGCTGACCGATGCCGCGGCGAAATTGGGCCTGGGGCCCGACTACACCGTGACCGGATTGCCGACGGTATCGGGTTCGGTGCCGCCCGCCGACGAGCAGGTGCTGCGCACCGAGGACGGCATCGGTCAGGGCAAGGTGGTGGCCTCACCTTTCGGTATGGCCATGGTGGCCGCGACGGTGGCCCGCGGATCGGCGCCCACGCCCTACCTGATCGCCGGGCATCCGACGACGGTGCGCGGTGATCGGCCGCCGATTCCCGACCCGGTGGTGCGGGGTCTGCGCGGCATGATGCGGCAGGTGGTCACCAGCGGAACCGGCTCCCGCATCGCCGATCAGGGCGAGGTGTTCGGTAAGACCGGTGAGGCGGAGGTCGAGGGCGGATCGCACGCCTGGTTCATCGGCTACCGCGGCGACCTGGCCTGGGCGACCCTGGTCGTCAAAGGCGGGAGTTCCGATAACGCGGTCGCGGTGACCAGGGATATGCTCGCCGCCCTGCCGGACGGTTCCTGATTTACCGGGCGCTGCCGGCGACGATGGTGGCCGAATCGGAATGGGGCACCGGCGGGGTGGCGCCCGCCGTGCCGTCTCCGAGAAGGTCGACGGCACCGGCGCCCGCGAGAATCATCCCCGCCGTGATCAGTGTGAGTGTCGAACGCTTCATGGTCTGCTCCCTTGTGCCGGGGTGGCGCCGTCGGCCTACGGCCGTGGGCGACTCCTGCACAATGATTGCCCAAGATTAGCTGGAGAGAAACCGGGGGAGACCGATCAGTTCTGTTCGCGGTGCAGCGTGGCGGATAGATGATGCTGTTTCGCCTGGCCGACCGCTGCCATCCGAAGGCTGTATTCGATCGAATCCTCCGACAGTCGCAGCGTCCGGCCGACCGCGGTGACGAGTTTCGCACTGCTGGAATTGCCGACATGGGTGGAATCGAGTTCCAGTAGTAATCCGCCGTCGCCGATTTTCAGCGCGCCCTCGCAGATCTCGGTGATTCCGGTGGGGTGGGCCAGGATCAATTCGACCCGGTCGGCGCCGGTCGCGCGCAGATATCCGGTTTCGGCATGCAGCGAGCGACCGTCCCCGGCGTGCCGGGTGCGCTGCCGATAGGTCAGGAAGGGCCGTCCGACATGGCCGAAATGGATTTCCTCGTGATAGTCGAAGGAATCGATGGTCGGATATTCACCGTGCCCGGTGCCGCGCCAGGAACCCAGTAGCGGAGCCAGGTGGGCGATATCGGGATGGGGTGCGACGGGCGGCTGGGGTTCGAGCACGGCGCACAGCATAGTTGGCCCCGTATCGGCGCCGGACGGTTATCCCCTGATCGGGCACATCAGCGCAATTCCTTGGCGGTTGCCGCGATCATCTCCATCGAATCACGTGGGCTCAGGGCCATCGCCCGCAATTGGTCGAACATCACCCCGAATCGGCGAATCTCATTGTGCCCCTCGATGATATCGTCGCCGGCGATTCCCTCGACATAGACCAATTCCGGATCGGCCGGATCCGGGAAGTCCAGAACCACGAACGAACCGACCATCGCCGGATGTGCACCGGCGCCGAACGGCAGCACCTGCAGGATCACATTGCGCTTCTCGGTCTCCTCGGCCAAGCGCGACAGTTGTTCGCGCATGACGTCGGTGCCGCCGACGACCCGGCGCAGCGCGGCCTCGTCCAGGACAACCCAGAGGTCGAGCGGATTGCCCTCCCGGTGCAGCACTGTGGCGCGTTCGACCCGGGCGCGCAGCCGCTGCTCGATCACACCCGCCTCGACCTGCGGCATCGCGGTATCCAGCACGGCCCATCCGTAGCGTTCGGTCTGCAGCAGACCCGGAATGAACGAGTTCTGGAACAGTCGCGCCGACAGCGCCTCCGCCTCGAAATTGATGTAGGCGGCATAGACATCGGAGACCGCGGCCTCGAACGGACGCGACATTCCGGGCCGCAGTGCGTCGGTGAGCAGTTGCACGGCGTCCGAACGCTGTGGATCGCCGATTCCGTACAGATCCAGCATCGCGGTCAGGGTGCGGCGCTGCGGGCGGGCCTGCGCGGTCTCGATCCGGTAGAGGGTGGTCACGTTGATTCCGGTGCGGGCGCTGACCTCCTCCTTGCTGATCCCCGCCTGTTCGCGCATCTCGGTCAGCAGGGAGGCCAGGCGGCGCAGCTGAACCGTGAGCACCGTACGTTTACTCGCCATCGAGTACTCCTGATCCGAACGTGGGCGGGTGGAGCGTTCATGATCATGCGGGAACCGGTGGGCGAGCATACCGCCCGCCGCGTGGGCGGCACGAACAGTGCGCGATAATCTGGCGACACGCCCGTGTACCGCGACTGAATCGGACATCTACCCGCGCTGGTGCTGGATGTGAGCCGATCGACAGCACCTACTCGTTGCCCAGGCGGGAAGTTGTTTGCGCAGGTAGGGTTTGTAACCTGCGGGGCTCGCGCACCGTGACCGGACTGTAATTGCGATCCGGTGGACGCAATCTTGCGTTCTTGCATCTGCAATAGCAGAATCCGTTCTACCCTTGATCCGGGACGACCGATGCGGTCGCCGGGACAAGGTGTACTCGGAGATCAAGATGGTGGTGCGATCGATGCAGAGTTCGGATGTGTACTCCGGTGTGGTCGGAGCGTGGGAATGACCACAACGGTAGGTAGCGCGTTCCCGGCGGCTCCGCAGTTGCTGTGCGCCTTCCAGGGACGGCGTTTCCAGGACCGCGGTCTGCTGCGGTCGGCGCGGATGTTGGCGGATCTGCACACCCGGCGTGCGCGGGTGACCGACCCCATCGCCGTCGCGCAAATCGATTACCGCCGCGGCCAGGTGATCGACGAGATCAACGTCTGGGTTCGTGACCTGCCCGATTACGTCGCCGGTGCGCAATTGCGCGCGGATGTGCTCGGATCGCTGGTCGATCGCATGGCCGGTAGCTGGGTCGCCTCCGATCTGGCCATCGAACGCGACGGCGCGCGCAGCGATTCCGCCCACAAACACTGGACCCATCTGGCCGAACTGGTCGACGGCTACAACGAGTTGATCAACGGCGCCTGCGCCGTGGTGGCCCGGCAGAACTGAGCATCACCGGAAGTGTTCGCCGCGGGACCGATACTCTGAATGCATGTCTGTGCGCACTCGCCAACCCGTGGCCCCCGGAAAGCTCTCACCGGTCCGAGAGGTGCCGCGTTCGATCGAGCGTCCGGAATACGCGTGGAAGAAGACCGCCAATGAGGGTCGCGAGCCGTGGGTGCAGACCCCCGAGACCATCGAGAAGATGCGGATCGCCTCCACCATCGCCGCGCGGGCACTGCAGGAGGCCGGTAAGGCCGTCGCCCCCGGGGTGACCACCGACGAACTGGACGCCATCGCACACGAGTACATGTGTGATCACGGCGCCTATCCGTCCACGCTGGGGTACAAGGGATTCCAGAAATCGTGCTGCACTTCGCTGAACGAGGTGATCTGCCACGGAATCCCCGATTCGACGGTGATCGAGGACGGCGACATCGTCAATATCGACGTCACCGCGTATATCCATGGCGTGCACGGCGATACGAACGCCACCTTCCTGGCCGGCGATGTCGACGAGGAGGCGCGGTTGCTGGTGGAGCGTACGCACGAGGCGACCATGCGGGCGATCAAGGCGGTGCGTCCGGGCCGGGCGCTGAATGTGATCGGGCGGGTCATCGAGTCCTACGCCAATCGTTTCGGATACGGCGTGGTCCGCGATTTCACCGGTCACGGGGTGGGGCCGACCTTTCACAGTGGCTTGGTGATCTTGCACTACGACCAGCCGGCCATCGAATCGGTGATCGAGCCCGGGATGACCTTCACCATCGAGCCGATGATCAATCTCGGCGGCATCGATTACGAGATCTGGGACGACGGATGGACCGTGGTCACCAAGGACCGCAAGTGGACCGCGCAATTCGAGCACACCCTCGTGGTGACCGAGGAAGGCGCCGAAATCCTCACGCTCCCGTGAGCTGTACCGCCGGGTCCGGGGCGCCCAGGTGAAGGGAACACCGCTGACGGGAACACCCCTGAGGGGCGCACTGCTGATCGCGGGGACCACCTCGGATGCGGGTAAGAGTGTGCTGGCCGCCGGGATCTGCCGGTTGCTGGCCCGGCGCGGGGTGCGGGTGGCGCCGTTCAAGGCGCAGAACATGTCCAACAATTCGGTTGTGACGCTCGACGGCGGCGAGATCGGCCGGGCGCAGGCGCTGCAGGCGCGCGCCTGCGGTCTGGAGCCGAGTGTGCGATTCAATCCGGTGCTGCTCAAACCCGGTAGTGATCGGCGATCTCAGCTCGTGGTGCGCGGGGTCGCGGTGGACAGTGTGGGCGCGCGCGACTACATGCGGCACCGGCATCGGCTGCGCGAGGTGGTGGCCGACGAATTGGCCGCGCTGCGTGCCGAATTCGATGTCGTGATCTGTGAGGGCGCGGGTTCGCCGGCCGAGATCAATTTGCGCGATACCGATTTGGCGAATATGGGGTTGGCGCGAGCGGCACGGCTCCCGGTGCTGCTGGTCGGCGATATCGATCGCGGTGGTGTGCTGGCCCACCTGTTCGGTACGGTCGCGATTCTCGAACCCGAGGACCAGCAACTGATCTCGGGTTTCATCGTCAACAAGTTCCGCGGCGATGTGGAGTTGCTGCGCCCCGGACTCGACCGGCTCACCGAACTCACCGGCCGCCCGACGCTGGGGGTGCTGCCGTATACCGACGAGCTGTGGATCGACGCCGAGGACTCACTGGGTACGGTGGCCGACGCACCGGTCGGCCGGCCCCTGCCACCGGTCGGTACCCAGTGGCTGAACGTGGCCGCGATCCGATTGCCACGCATCTCCAATTCCACCGATATCGAGGCTATCGCGTGCGAGCCCGGGGTGGCGGTGCGCTGGGTGGGTGATGCCTCGCGGCTCGGCGGTGCCGATATCATCGTCCTGCCCGGCAGCAAATCCACCGTCTCGGATCTGAACTGGTTGCGCCGCACCGGAATCGCCGACGCCGTGTGCGCCCACGCCGCGGCCGGCAAGCCGGTCCTGGGGATCTGCGGCGGATATCAGATGCTGGCCCGCACGATCCGGGACCAGGTGGAATCCGCGGCGGGGGAGGTCGCCGGACTCGGGCTGCTGGATCTCGATATCGAGTTCGCCGATCCGAAAGTGGTGCGTCGCAGCGCCGGTCGCGGCGCGGCCGCCGGCGGCGCCGTCGCGGGAATCGCGGTGTCCGGCTACGAGATTCATCATGGGCGGGTGCGCCGCAGCGGGGATTCGCCGTGGACCGAACTCGCCGGGGCCAGGTCCGGCGACGATATGTCCGGCGCCGAGGAACGTCCGGAGGGCAGTGCGCGAGGTGTGATTCGCGGCACCCATCTGCACGGGCTGTTCGAATCCGACGAGTATCGCCGGGCCTGGCTTGCCGAGGCGGCTGAGCAGGCCGGGCGCACCGGCTTCGTGGTGGCCGCGGACACCTGTGTGGCGCGGGTGCGCGCGCGGCAGCTGGATCTGCTCGCCGACCTCGTCGAAGAGCATGTCGATCCGGTGGCACTCGAGGCGATGATCGCGGCCGGTCCGACGCCCGGTGTGCCCGAACTCACGGTGGCGACCACCGGACCCTGATCGCCGGTGGGACACCTGTCCGTGATGTCGCATTCGTGCGGGATTCGGTGTCCCGATTACGCCGGGTCCAGGGGCCGTGACGTGGTGGAAGACATGTCCTGTACCGGCGGATTCGCGTGTAGCGTGGGTCGGCATGGAAACCCGGCGAATCGCGGTTGGCGACCGCACCTGGACGGTACGGGTCGGCGGGACGGAGTCGAAGCAAACGGTTCTGCTGCTCCCCGACGCCGGCGCCCCGGCGAATGTGTACGACCAGGTCTGTGCCCGCCTGCACACCTCCGACCTGCGCACCCTCTCGGTGGAGACGATCGACGGTCTCGATGCTGCGACCGTTTACACGATCCTGGATCAGATGGGCGTGGCCTGGGCGCAGTTGGCCGGTTACGGAGCCGGCGCGGATCTGGCCTGGCAGCTCGGCGCGCGCGGCTTCGGCCGGTTCGTCGGCCTGGTGGTCGCCGGACGAGCGCATCCGGCGATCGCCGTCGAGGGAACGGCCGTCGACGCGGGGTGCCCGGCGGTCGAACTACCCACCACGGTGATCGCCACCGGCTCGCTACCGCGCACCCTCGCCGATGCCTGCGGACGCCACGTCTACGGCGAATTCCGGGTCACCCAGATCGACGCCGACGATGTGCCGGTCGAGGCCGACCACGAATTCGCCACCGAGATCGTCCTGCGCTCGGGTGCGTGGTGACCGCCGGACAGTTTCCGTCCCGGACTCAACCGGCCGTCGATCGGTAGTCACGCAACCAGTGCAGCCACGCGTCGAGTTCGGCGAAGGCGCGCTCGCGCACCGGCGGCGCGGACAGGAATATGTCGTGCCGCGCGTCCTCGATCGGGACGATGGTGGTGCGATCGCCCAGACAACCCGACCAGCGCTGGATCTGACGCACGTCGAGCACCACATCCGAGACATCGGCCGCCGGACCGTATTCGCGCATGAAGGTGGTGACCTTCGAGCGCAGGATCAGGGCGGGAACCCCGATATCCAGCCCCCGGTGCAACCGGGCGTGCCCCGCGCGAATGGCCCGCAACCACCCCAGGTGAACCGGGAAGCCGCCCAGCGGTTTCCAGTCCAGATCGTAATCCCATTCGCCGGAGGCGCTGCGGTGCAGGCTGTCGCCGTAGGTGGTCAACTCCTGGCCGGGTAGCGGGGTCATCCCCCGCAGGCGGCCCATTGCGCCGATGACCGCGGTCCCGATACCGCGGTAGTAGGCCGGCCCCTGCAGATCGAACCACGGACTGTTCAGCACCAGACCGCAGACGCCCAGGTCCGCGGCGTTACGCCGGTCCAGCCACAGCGGCAGCACCAGACCGCCGGTGGAATGTCCCATCAGCAGCACCGGCAGACCGGTCTCGGCGCGTACGATCTCCACCGCCCGATCCAGTTCGGCGTCGTAGAGTCGCAGGTCGCTGACGTAGTGCGGGGTCTGTCCGGCGCGACTGGACCGGCCGCACTTACGCAGATCCAGGGCGTAGAACCGGTGACCTGCCGCGCTCATATGCTCGGCCAGGTGGCGCTGGAAGAAGTAGTCGGTGAATCCGTGGACGTAGAGCACCGCCCCCACCGCTTCGGTGGGCCCGGCCCGATGCCGGACCAGGGTGGCTGTGATCGTGCCCTCACCGTCGGGATCGGGGCCGAGTTCCAGGGGTAGTTGCTGGTAGTCGCTGCCCAGCACATCGGGTTGCCAGGACCGCGTCGTCGTGGCAACCG
>JAFMQT010000028.1 GCA_017354515.1 Nocardia sp.
GGCCACCAACGGCTCTTCGGCCGCGGCCGCGCTGGAGTTGCAGAGCGATAAGGCGGTGATGGCGATCGGCGGCTTCGGCGGCAGCGATCCGGCCCCGACGCTCGCGCAGTTCCAGGCCGATGTGCGCGAGGGCAAGCTCACCTACTACGTGGTGACCTCCAACAGCCGCGGCGGCGGTGGGACCGGCGGCGCCAACGCCGGCCACACGCCGGCGACCGGTCCGCAGGGCGGTCGGCAATCCGGTGCCCAGCAGGGCGGAAATGCCGGTGGCCCAGGCGGTTCCGGTGGTCCCGGCGGATTCGGGGGCCGGAACACCCACGCCGACATCACCAACTGGGTGACGAAGAATTTCACCGCCCAGAAGGTCGGCAACGCGACCGTCTACAACCTCAGCGGCTACCACGGCTGAGTCGCGATTCCAGAATGGACCGGCCTACGACGGAATCCCGTCGCAGGCCGGTCCCGTTCGTGCCGTGGTGTGAAGGTGCCTGCGCTCAGGGCAGGTTGGCGCTCAATCCACTGGTGACGGTGAATGTTTCACCGTTGAAGCGCGCACCGGTATCGGTGACCAGCAGCATGATCATCTTCGAGATCTCCTCCGGCTGGATGAGCCCGCCGCCGGCCTCGAACATCTCCATCGCCTGCTCGTGGGTCGGATTCTCGATCTGTGGCAGCAGTTCCCGGTACATCGCCGGATTCATGACCATCGGGGTCTGCACTCCGGCGGGCAACACCGCGTTCGCCGTGATCCCGTTACCGCCCATCTCCCCGGCCACCGATTTGACCAGCCCGAGCACACCCCATTTGGCCGCCGCGTAATGCGCCGACCGCGGCAGGCCCATGCGCCCGGCGATCGACGCGGTGGCGACGATCCGGCCGTAACCGCGCTCGAGCATATGCGGGAGCACCGCCCGAATACTGTGGAAGGTCCCGGTGAGGTTCACATCGATCATGTCCTGCCACATCTGTTCGGGCATCCGCGCGACCGTCGCGTTCGACGCGATTCCGGCGTTGGCGAGCAGGATATCGATCCGCCCGAACTCCGAGATCGCCCGCTCGGCCACCGCATCCACCTGTTCACGGCTGCGCACATCGGCCGTGACCGCGATGCACCGGCGCCCGGTCTTGCCGACCAGTCGAACTGTCTCCGCCAGATCCTCATCGGCCGCCAAAGGGTAAGCGACGCTGTCGATTTGCGCCGCGATATCGCAGACGACGATATCGGCTCCCGCTTCGGCCAGCGTCACCGCGTGCGAGCGTCCCTGCCCCCGGGCCCCGCCCGTGACAATCGCCACCTGTCCGTCCAGCTCACCCATGAGCCCTCCTCGTCTCGAATACCCCCATTCTCGTCACGGACCGGTGATCGTGGGTGGATTCGGACATTCGGCGAAAATAATCCGCGACGGTGTCCCCCGCACCCACCCGCGCACGTCTGGATGGCGAGAGACTATCCACACGAGGAGGCACCATGAAGTACGCGCTGCTGATCTACCCGAAGCCCGGCAGTCACGAGGCCTTGAGCCCCGAGGAATACGCCCCGGTGAACGCGGCCTACCTGGCACTGCGTGAGGACCCACGATGCATCGCGGGAGCGCACCTGCAGCCGGCCGAGACGGCGACGACCGTGCGGCACGGTTCGCGGGAGGCGCTGATCACCGACGGCCCGTTCGCCGACACCCGGGAGGTGCTCGGGGGCTACTACGTGCTCGAGGCCCCGAACCTGGACGATGCGCTGGAGTTCGTCCACAAGATCCCCGCGATAGGACTGGGCGGCGCGGTCGAAATCCGGCCGCTGGTCGATGTTCCCACCGAGGACGCGTTCTGATCGAGGACATCTTCCGGCGCGAGTGGGGTCGCGTGCTGGCATCACTGGTCGGCTTCCTCGGCGATTTCGATCTCGCCGAGGAAGCCGCACAGGATGCCTTCGCGATCGCGGCCGAGCGGTGGCCGCGGGACGGCGCGCCGCGACACCCGGTCGCGTGGCTGGTAACGACCGGACGCAACCGGGCCGTGGACCGATTGCGCCGGGATCGGACCCGGGCCGATAAGTACCGGCTGTTCCTGCGCGATCGGGTGGTTACGGATATGGACGATATCGACCTCGACGACAACACGATCGCCGACGAACGGCTCGAGTTGATCTTCACCTGCTGCCATCCGGCGTTGGCGGTGCAGGCCCAAGTTGCGCTGACCCTGCGGGCACTGGGCGGCCTGTCCACCGGCGAGATCGCGCGCGCCTTCCTGGTCTCCGAGGACACCATGAAGCGCCGGCTCACCCGGGCGAAGGCGAAGATCAAGGCGACGGCGATCCCGTTCGCGGTGCCCGCCGACCCGATGTTGCCAGACCGGCTGTCGGCGGTGCTGGCGGTGACCTACCTGATCTTCAACGAGGGTTACACCGACCGCGCCGATCTGGCCGCCGAGGCGATCCGGCTCGGGAAACTGCTCTGCGAGTTGATGCCCGATGAGCCGGAGGCGCACGGGCTACTGGCCCTGATGCTGATCCACGAGTCGCGCCGCGCGGCACGGGTCGTCGACGGCGAATTGGTTCCGCTCGCCGAACAGGACCGCTCCCGGCACGACCGCGCGCTGGTCGAGGGGGGTCGCACCGTGCTGGACCGAGCGTTGGCGCGGGGGTCGGTCGGCGGGCCGTACGTGGTCCAGGCGGCGATCGCGTCGCTGCAGGCCGAGCCCGAGATCGACTGGAGTGAGGTCGAGTTGCTCTACGAGCGGCTCGAACACCTCACCGGTTCGCCCGTCGTGACGCTGAACCGAGCCGTGGCGATCGCCCAGGCGGGTTCACCCGAGCGGGCACTCGACCTCGTCGACTCGCTGCATCTCGACGAATACCGCTACCTGCACTCCACCCGCGCCGAATTGCTGCGGCGCCTCGGCCGCGCGGATGAGGCGCGCGCGGCGTACTCCCGGGCGCTGGATCTGGCTGTCACCGAACCCGAACGCCGGTTTCTCGCCCGCCGATCGACCGACCTCGGCTGACCACCGGCTCCGCGTTCAAGTCGTGGGGTCGGCCGGGATCGCGACCGCGATCTCGCCGCCGAGCGCATATCCGCCCGCCAGGCGCAGGTGATCACCGCTCCAGAACCGGCCCGGGTCATACCAGTCCGGGGTGTGCTTATCCGAGAGCAGATCCATCGCCTGGTAGGTGGCCGCGACGATCTCCGCGCAGTACGCGTTCTCCATCTCGCGGGCCGACGGGCGTTCGATTCTGCGGTGCGGCACTTGGATTCGGCTTCGGAACCAGCGGGCCGTGAGGGTGGCCGTGGACGGGAACGGGGTGCCGTCGAGGCGGGCGATGGTACGCAGGGCGCCGTCCTCCATCGGCCGGGTCACCGCCGGGGCAAGTTGCCGCAACCACGCCTGCTGACCGTATTTGTGCGCCCACACCATGACCGCGTCGCGCAGATTGTGCAGCTGCGCACCGCGATGCGCGTTCCCCGACCACATATCCGGCAGCGAGTGGCCGAGTTCGGCATGCCAGATCAAGGCCGGCAGATCGTCGATCACCACCGACATCCCGACATGATTGACCGGACTGTTGGTGGTCATCCGGATCATCCGATCGGCCCGCGAATGCCCTCGGAACAACCAGATATCGCCGGTCCGGACCACCTCGACAGCCTGATCCAGATCGATCTGCGTGCCCTCCATAGCGACTAGCCTATGGGTATGAGGTGGTGGAAGGCAGTGGGTTTGGCGGGCGCGGCGGGTGTGGTCGCGACCGGCGTGCTGATCGTGCGGGACGAACGCCGCCGTCAGGCCTACACTCCCGACCAGGTGCGCGAACAGTTGCACAACCGCGTCGCGCAGGCCGCGCAGGAATCGTCTGTGCCGGAACGGAAGTCGCTGTGGAAGCGCCTGCGGGAACGAGTCCGGTCGCATGAGGGTGGCGCTTGCTGACCGGCCCGACGACCGAATCGCCGGTCGGATCCGGTTCTGTGGAATCCCCGTGCTTTCCGGTTCGGGAGTCGTAAAATCCGTGAGGTAGAGTTACGCGCTTCTTTCGAGGAGAACATAGTTCTACCCCTAGCTGGGTAAACTTCGCCGCCGGTCGGTGCGTGTCGCAGGTCGGTAGCGGATTCGCACTCCGCGGCCGGAAGGATGTGGCGCCGTGCATGTTCGCGTACCCGATGAATTGGACCAAGCGCTGTCACCGCAGTGGCTCACCACCGCACTGCGATCCGGATTTCCGGGAATCGAAGTGGTCTCGGTGGTGCCCGGCCCGATCGTGGAGCGGATCTCCACCAATGTCCGCTTCGCCGTCGAATGTGCGGGAGATCCGCCGCCGGACCTGTACCCGCGACTGTGTCTGAAGGGCTACTTCAGCGAGATCGGCCGGGCGGCGCGAGCGGTCGGCGAGGCCGAGGCAGGCTTCTACACCGAAATCGCTGCACTCACCGGAGTACGCACTCTCCGCAGTGTTTTCGCGACGGTCGACAGCGATACCCGGCACGGTGTGGTGATCACCGAGGACGTGATCGCGCAGGGCGGTGAATTCCTCGACGGCAACAGCCCTTTCACCCCGGAGCAGGCCGCGGACAGTCTCACCGAATACGCTCGCCTGCACGCCGCGACCTGGTCCGATCCGCGATATGCCGATACCCCGTGGCTGGTACCCCGGATGACGCGCACTCTGGAATCGACCGCCTCGTGGGGCCTGACCGCCATCACGAACAATTACACCGGTCCGAACGGTGCGGGGATGCCGGCCCGAATGCGCGACCCCGATCGGATGGTTGCCGCCTACCGCGCGGCGATCGATCGGGTGCTGGCCGAAACCGCCTCCGCCGGATGGTGTGTGGTGCACGGCGACGCGCATGTCGGGAACCTGTTCCTCGACGGGGACGGGCGTCCGGCGTTGCTGGACTGGCAATTGGTGCAGCGCGGGATGTGGTACATCGATATCGGCTACCACCTGGCCTCGGCCCTCACGGTAGAGGACCGGCGCCGGCACGAATTCGACCTGCTCCGGCACTATCTCGACCAGCTCGCCGCGTTCGGCGTGCATCCGCCGCCCTGGGAACAGGCCCGCGAGGACCTCAGCTGGGGAATCGTGCACGGACTGTTCCTGTGGTCGATCACCACCCAGGTCGAGCCGTCGATCATCGCGAGCCTGCTACACCGAATAGCCACCGCCGCAGCCGATCACGACGCACTCGGCAAGGTCCTGCGAGCGGCCGGGCCGGAATGAGAACACGCGGATCCGTCGGAATTCAGTAATCGAGTTCGTCCCAGGAAATGCGAATCGGGAACGGATGGTCGATGTCGATCCCATCGGTCCGATCCGGGAACCATTCGGCGGCAACAACATAGTTGGCTCGCCGCAGCGGATGTACGCCCGGTGGCAGTCTTCCGGGCGCGGTTTCGAGTACATATGCGCGAATGCTCGCGATTCCGCGCGGGTCACGGGCCAGCCGTACCTCCCAATACCAGGGAATGCCGCCGCCGGCATAACGAGCTTTCTTCGCCTCGATATCGGTTTGCGTGTTGGAGGGGGACAGTACCTCGCCCGCCAGTACGACATCGTCGGCGCGGATATCCTGGTAATCCGATTCCAGGCAGCGGAAGACCAGGAAATCCGGCGTCACGAAGTCGGATTTGCCCTGTGGCCGCAGAAACACGTTGGTTTCCATGCCGACCTGCCAGCAGCGGTCCGGACCGGGATTGTCCGTCATCTCCCGCCCGGCGCAGCGGCGCAGGGCGGTCCACAACAAGCCGGTGTACTGCTGATGCTCGAACAGGCCACGCCGAACCCAGACGACGCGCCCATCCCAAAGCTCGATCTGACCAGAGATCTCGGGCGGGAGTTGTTCGAGCTGCTCCCATGTCATGTATTCGGGCAGGTCGGGATGCTCGATCTGCGGCGTGGGCATAGATCAATGCTAACGCCGCGATCGGGGTTGAACCCGGTACCTGGTTACAGGCCTACAGTGGATTCATGACGGATTCGAACGGTGGGGCGTGGGTACCGCGGGCGTGCACGCTGCCGACCGCGGAGCAGCCGACGCGGGTGGCGGAGTTCGCGGAGTTGTTCGGCGGATCGGTGCTGGCGGTGCGGCGGACGGGGGCGACGAGCCTGGAGTTGAGTCTGGATGCGGGAGCCGAGCGCACCGCGCGCGACCTCGCGACCAGGGAAACGCGATGCTGCTCGTTCTTCGATTTCGATTTCGACCGGAACGGGGGAGACGTGCTGATGCGGGTACGGGTCGGTGGCGAACACACCGATGTGCTGGACGGGCTCGAGGCGATGGCGCGGCGAGCCGTGAGCGACGCCTGAACTCATCGGGCGACGGGTGCGGCGCGCCAGGTCTGCAGGAGGGGGACCAGATAATTGCGGGCGAAATCACGGGCCTTGGCGGGATCCTGCAGGGGGATGACCGAGGTGGGGGTTTCGATGAACGACAGCGTCAGCCGCGCGATCATCTCGCCGACTATCTCGAGGTCCAGATCGGCGGGGAGCCGGCCACCCTCGCGCCACTGGCGTAGATGGGTGACCACCAGGGTGCGCGATATCGCTATCGCGGCGTCGTCGGTGAGGAATTCGGTGAGTTCGGCGACGGCGGGGGATTCGCGGATGCTGCGGGTCAGCAGTTCGGGTGCGGCGGCCTCGTGCACGAAGGCCGCGAATACCTCGATGATCGACTCCTCCGGTCCGCCGCATCCGGCGGCGACCTCGGCCAGAACGGTTGTCACCCGCAGAGATTCGTCCATCAGCGCCAGTCGCACGAGCTGTTGTTTGTGGCCGAAGCGGCGGTAGACGGTCGCCACGCCCACCCCGGCGGCGTCGGCGACGGTTTGCATGGTGGTCTCGGCGACGCCGTTCTCGGTGAAGCAGATTCGGGCTGCGGTCACGATCGTGCGGGCGGTGGGATCGAGCGCGTGCAGGCCCTCGTGCAGCGATTCGAGGAGATCGGCGTGATCACTCACGGGTTCGCCCTCGAATCGGCGGCGCGATCTCACCGTTTCTGTCATTGTCGCGACGCTGGGTCCGTGCGCTCCGGCGGTACCGCGAACGAGTCCAGCAGGACGCGTCGATAACTTTCGCGTAGCCGTTCGTAGCGGTATCGGTTGTAGGCCAGTGGTTCCAGGGTCAGCCAGCGGGGCAGTCGCCGCCAGGCCAGCCGCATCAGTGTCACGTAGAGGGCGAATTCGGCGCGGTCGAGTCCACTGTCGCGGTTGATGCCGAGCAGTTCCCGCATCCGGGGGTGACAGACCCGATCCGAGCACACGATGGTGGGCCGGGCGGCGACCGTCATCAGCGGCCCCCAGATCGGCCGCAGCACCCGGCGCCGGCGGCGCGGCATCAGGGTCGGTGGCGGCGGGGCGATGAAGTTCGCGCGCGCGAAGTGCAGGAATTCGTTGTCGGCGAGGTCGGATTCGGCGACCCGGTCATAGTACTCGAGGAACTGCGGCAGTGTCGCGGGCAGCTTGCCCTGTTTACTGGGGAGTTCGAGATACGACATGGAGTCTCGAAGTACTTGGTAGACAACCTCTTTCTGTTCGTCGTCGAGGCGTCGCCCGCACAGATACAGATAGGACCGGTACACCGAGTTGATCGAGCTGACCGCCACCCAGATCCACAGGTCCGGGCGCAGCGCGCTGTAGCGGGTGCCCTCGAACGCGCCCTTGCCGCTCCCCTTGACCTCGGTGTGCAGCGATTTGAGTTCCTCCCGGAATGCCTGCGAGTCGGCGGCGTCGCCGAACGCCATCAGCGCGCCGAAGGCGAAACTGCGCACACCGCGATCGGTGAAGTTGGCGGCGAATCGCCCGGTGTGGTCCACGGCCGCGGCGATCGCCGGATTGGCGACCTGGTCGAGCAGCAGTCCGCCGAAGATCCCGGCCAGCGGCGATCCCAGGAACCAGTGCATGTCCTGGACAAGGTCCCGGTGCCGGGGATCGTCGAGCAGATCGGCGGCCGTCCGCGGGGGCGATGGTGTCTCATGTGTGGTGGTCATGATGTCCTCATACGACGGTGATTCCGATGGCGTGCCGAGCTCGCATATCCCAGATCAGCAGCCGCAAACCCAAGTGTGCGATCAGGTGTGGGGTGAGCCGGTCCAGGACGCGCAGCAGGCGCAGCAGGCTCTCGAAGCGCCTTTGCTGCGCATCGGTCCAGTCGAAGCCGAGTTTCGCGCGCAGGGTGGGCGGTAGGTAGCCCAGTGTCATGAACAGATTCCAGTCGCCGAGCAGCTTCTCGGTGGGTGCGGGCAGGAAGTCCAATCGGGCTGTGCCGATGAGGAATTCGCGCATCCGGTCGTCGAAATCGAGCCGCTGGAGTTGTTCCTCGCGATAGCGCGCCAGCGCCTGCCGGTCGGCCGGCCACAGCTGCGGCGGAACCTGCAGGGTGGTAGCGAAAATGGCGGCGGCGCGGTGGATTTCGTCCGGATCGTGGTAGGTGCGCCCGCCGCGCAGTCGGCGCGAATCCTCGAAAACGAGCGCCATACAGGAGCCGACCCACAGCTGCAGTGCCGGGTCGAAGGCGTTGTAGCGCACCGGACTCTGCTTGCTCGATCGCACGAATTTGTGTGCCTGCCCGACGGCTTCGCGATAGATCTGCCGATCCCGGGCATTGCCGGCGACCGCGACCGCGATATAGGTCAGCGTGGTGCGGCCGCGTTTGAACGGGTGTTTGTGCAAATTCCCGCTGTCCACGGTGCTTTCCATGACGCCGTAGGCGACCGCGGCGTTGGCCAGTTGCATCACCACATTGGCGGCGCCGTAGGCGGGGGTGAGCCACAGCGACATCTCATCGGCCAGGAACCGGGTGTCCATTGCGTCGACCTCGTCGCGCCGGGTGCCCGAAATCGGCGGCGTGGTAAAGGAATCCGAGGAGTGTGGGGGGCTCATGGATTCCTCCTGTTCCGGTTTCGTCGGGTGGCCGGACACCGCACGGCGTCGGGCGGCATCCGTCCATCCCGCGGACCGCGGTCGTGGCCCGTCCGGGGACGGGGTTGATAGAAAGGTCGGCTTCGAACTATCACCAGTGTGGCACGGATCGGTGCGGTTTGATAGAGATCGACGGAAAATCTCTCATCGCTTCATGTCGTGAACTGAGGTCTGGTGCCCGCAGTCGCTCCCGTCCCTGGCATGCTGTGCCTATGGCCGACATCCGCATGGAGATTTCCGATTCCATCGCCACCATCACCCTCGATCGCCCGCAGCAGCTCAATGCCTTCACCACCGCGATGGGGGAGTCGATGATCGAGCTGTTCGACGAATGCGACCGCGACGACAGGGTGCGCGCGATCATCATCACCGGCGCCGGGCGGGCGTTCTGTGCGGGCGCGGATCTGTCCGCGGGTGCGCAGACCTTCGCCGCCGACGGCACCGATTCCGAAACGGCGGCCGCCTACCGCGATTTCGGCGGTGAGGTCACCTTGCGCATGTTCGAATCGCATAAGCCGATCATCGCCGCGGTCAACGGCCCGGCCGTGGGCGTCGGCATCACCATGACCCTGGCCGCGGACTTCCGCCTCGCCGCCGACACCGCCCGCATCGGTTTCGTGTTCAACCGGCGCGGTCTCGTCCCCGAATCCTGTTCCAGCTGGTTCCTGCCGCGCCTGGTGCCCATGCAGAAAGCCCTCGACTGGGTGTACTCGGGGCGCATGGTCGACGCCGCCGAAGCCTATGCAGCCGGGCTGTTCTACGCCCTGCACCCGGGCGAGGAGCTGCTCGATCAGGCCCGAGCTCTGGCCGCCCAGCTCACCGAGCACACCGCTCCGGTATCGGTGGCGCTGTCGCGGCAGATGCTGTGGCGGAGTCTGGGCGCCGAGCATCCGATGATCTCGCACCGCGTCGAATCGCGTGGGATCCTGCGCCGGGGTTCGAGTGCCGATGCCGTGGAAGGGGTTTCATCCTTCCTGGAGAAGCGCCCCGCCACCTTCCCCGACAGCATCGACCGCGACCGGCCGGACATCTTCGCCGCCGACCTGCCGACCCCGCCGTTCCGCAGGAGCTGACCACCCGCCGGTCGGGTTCAGCGGATGAGGTGTTCGCTTTTCAACCAGTCGTAGGCGACGTCGGCGGGGTCTTGGCCGTCGACGTCGACGCGGCCGTTGAGGCGGCGCATGACCTCATCGGTGAGCCGTTCGGAGATCGGGGCCAGAACGGTACGCAGGTCCGGATATCGGTCGATGACGGGGCCGCGAACGATGGCGGTACCGCTGTAGGGGAGGAAGAACTTCTTGTCATCGTCCAGGACGGTCAGATTCATACTGTCGACCCGGCCGTCGGTGGAGTCGATCATCCCGAAATTGCAGGGGGCGGCCCGGTTGGTCGCGGTGTAGATGACCCCGGAATCCATATGGGTGACGTTGCCCGAGGGGACGCCGTTCGGATCATTATAGGGGATACCGTATTTCATCAGCATGGGTAGCAAACCGTCACTGCGGCTGAAGAATTCGTCGTTGACACAGAATGTGCGGTCGCGCACCGGGAGTTTGGTGATATCCGACAGGGAACGCACTCCCAGCCGCTGTGCGGTCGCCCCGGACTGCGCGAAGGCGTAGGTGTCGTTGAAGTTGGCCGGCGCCAACCACTCCAGATCGTTCTCGCGGCGCTCGACATCGTGCACCCGCTGCCACAACTCGTGTGGATCGGCGATGGCTTCGGTCCGGTTGAGGTACGTCTGCCAGGCGGTGCCGGTGTAGTCCCACATGATGTCCGCGGCGCCGGTGGTGAGGGCCTGGCGCGCCGCCGCCGAACCCGGCGCCCCGGTCAGGTCGGTGACCTGCGCTCCGGCCGCGGACAGATAGGTCGCGGTGATCTTGCCCAGGATCAGCGCCTCGGTGAACTCCTTGGAGGTCACGGTCACCTTCGCGCCCGCCAGCGGATGATCCGCACCGGGCAGTTGGGCGCTGCGGAAGGTTCCGGACGAACTGACCAGACCGCATCCGGCCAGCGATATCACCGCCAGGACGAGGGTGAGCAATCGTCTCATCGCACACCCCGCGGCGTCGCGCCCCATTCGATCAACCGTCCCAGCAGGTCGATGATCATCGCCAGTAATGCGACCAGGATCGCGCCGGAGATCAGCAGTTTCGGCAGGAACAGCGTGATCCCGGTGGTGATCAGCGTGCCCAGGCTGGTCGCGCCGATGAAGGTGCTCAAGGTGGCGGTCCCGACCAGGATCACCAGCGCCGTGCGGACTCCGTTCAGGATCACTGGAACCGCCAGCGGCAGCTCCACCTGAAGCAGCGTGCGCGCGGCGGAGAATCCGATCCCGCGGGCGGCCTCGATGGTGTGCTGATCGACCTGCCGCAATCCGATGATGGTGTTCTGCAGGATCGGCAGCATCGCGTACACCACCAAACCCACGATCGCCGTGCGGAATCCGGTCCCGAGCCAGAATGTGAACAGCACCAGCAAGCCGACCGCGGGCGCGGCCTGCCCGACATTGGCCAGCGCGATCGCCCCGGGTTCGAAACGCTTCAGCCGGGGCCGAGTCAGTGCCACACCCAGTGGAATCGCGATGACAACCACGATCACGGTCGCTACCGCGGTCAGCTCGATATGTGAGCCGATGGTCTGCCGCAGCGTGGACCAGCGCAGCGCCGCCGATTCGGTCTGGGTGAACGCCTGCGCGCGGTACCAGGCGATATAGCCGACCCCGATGATCGCGATGAACAGTGTCTCGAGCCAGATATCGGTCGGGATCCGGCGCAGTCGCGTCATACCGGACCCGCCGATTCGTCGGCCGCCACCGCATCGGCGCCGGGCGTCGGTTCGGTGCCGGAATCGGCGGTCTCCCCGCGATTCTCGTCGGAGAGTTCGGTCCGGATCGCCCGGACCAGGGTGGTCAGGTCGAGGGCTCCGGCGACCGCCGCGTCCTCGTCGACCACCACCGCGATACCGTCGGGGGCGCCCAGGACGGTGTCGAGCGCGTCGTGCAGGGTCGCGGACCGCTCGACCACCGGCAGTCGGGGATCGGGTGCCCCCTCGATGTCCTGGGTCCGCGCCAAGGTGGCCAGATCGGGCCAGGCCCGGGGCCGGCGCTGCTCGTCGATGACGACCACCCGATCCTGACCGGCGGCCCGCGCCCGTTCGACCGCCCGCTGGGCTCGCTCGCCGATCCGCGCGGTCACCACCTCGGAGTATTCGATATCGCTGACCCGCCGCACGGTCAGATACGCGAGTGTGGCTCCGGAGCCGATGAATTCGGTCACGAAGGGGGTCGCGGGTGCGGCCAGGATCTGCGCGGGGGTGGCGTACTGCTCGACATGTCCGCCCTCGGAGAGCACCAGCACCCGATCACCGAGTTTGGTGGCCTCGGCGATGTCGTGGGTGACCACCACCACCGTCTTACCGAGTTCGCGCTGAATCTCGATCAGGCTGTCCTGCAGCCGGATCCGGGTGATCGGGTCGACCGCGCCGAACGGTTCGTCCATCAGCAGCACCGGCGGGTCGGCGGCCAGTGCCCGTGCCACGCCCACCCGCTGCTGCTGGCCGCCGGACATGTCCCGGGGCAGGCGGTCGGCGAAGGTGCCCGGATCGAGCCCGACCAGCTTCAGCAGGTACTCGGTGCGTTCGGTGATCCGGGTGCGGTCCCAGCCCAGAATCCTCGGCACCGCACCGATATTGCGGGCCACCGACCAGTGCGGGAACAGGCCACCGGATTGGATGACGTAGCCGATCGACTGCCGCAGCTTATCCGGATTCTCGCCGGTGACATCGCGCCCGCCGATCAGGATCCGGCCCGAGGTCGGCTCGATCAGCCGGTTGATCATCTTCAGGATGGTGGTCTTACCGCATCCGGACGGCCCGACCAGCGCCACGATCTCGCCGGCGGCGATGTCGAGGTCGATTCGGTCGACCGCCGGCCGGTCCTGGCCCCGATACTGTTTGACCACCGAATCCAGGGTTATGGTCGCACCGCTGACCGCTGTCATCGCAATCCCTTCGCGATCGTGAGGCGCCCGAGCAGAACCAGCAGCGCGTCGAATACCAGGGCGATGACGACGATTCCGATGGTTCCGGTCAGCGCCATTTCCAGGGCGTTTGCCCCGCCCAGGCGGGACAGGCCGGTGAAGATCAGCGATCCCAGCCCGGGGCCGAGTACATAGGCCACGACCGCGGCCACGCCGACGATCATCTGTGTCGACACGCGGATGCCGGTGAGAATCACCGGCCACGCGATCGGCAGTTCCACGGTCAGCAGAATTCGCCTGCGCGACAGGCCGATCCCGCGCGCGGATTCGACCACCGACTCCGGAACCGATCGCAGTCCGACGATCGCGTTGCCGATCACCGGCAGTGCCGCGAAGAATGTGAGCATTACGAACGAGGGCACGACGCCCAGCCCGAACGGGACCAGTAACAGGGCCAGCAGCGCCAGCGACGGAATCGTCAGCGCCACCCGGCTCGTGGTCAGCGACAGCTGCGCCAGGACGGGCAGCCGATACACCGCGATCGCGATCAGCACCGCCACCACGGTTCCGGCCAGTACGGTCTGAAAGGCCAGGGAGGCATGCTGATACATGAGGAAGGCCAGGACGTCACCGCGTCCCCGGACGTAGTTCCACAGACTCACATGGCTCCCCTCGGTTCTTTCCGGTTATGCCATATTCGCGGACTCCGGGTGGCGTTTCGCGAGGCGTGTTTCCAATTTTCGCTCCAGACCGGCGATCACCAGCTCCAGATCGAAGGCGAACTGCTCGCGGGCACCGGACTGCGCGGCGCGGTCGGCGGCCTGACGCAATAGCGGAAAACCCTCTCCCGCGGTGGAATCGAGGGTGCGGCGCACCTGGGCGGCATGGGTTTCGGCCGGCTCACGGTCGGCCTGCACCGTCTCCCGGGCGGCGATGTAGGCGATATCGGCCACCAGACGCAAGGTTCGTCCCGACTCCAGGGGCCGGAATCCGGCTGCCACCATGGCTTGCACTATGCGTTCGACCTCGCTCAGCGCCAACAGACCGCCGGGTGTGCGAAAGCGCACGTGGACGATCAACACCCCGACCTTGGTGAGCGTTTCGACCACGGCCTCGGCGAACGATCGCAGCATGTCGCGCCAGTCGACGTCGGCGGGCACGGCAAGGCGGCACATGTGGGATTCGAAGGCGTCGAGAGCGACCAATTCCAGCAGCCCGTCGCGATCGCTGACGTAGTAGTTGAGCGATTTGCGGTCGACCCCGAGTGATTCGGCGACGGCCTTCATGGTGAGTGTCTCCGGCGGCAGCTCACGGGCGGCCGCGAGGATCCGGGCCCTGCTCAGCTGTGGTGGGCGTCCGCGGCGCGGGGACACCACCGTCGCACCTGATAATCGGGCATTGTCCGGTCCGCTCACCCCCTCAGGCTACGGATCGGCGAATCGCTGCGCGAAACGAGGTGCGGGAGCGGCGCCGGCGGCTTCCCGGGCCACCACTCGATGGGTGCGGACCAGCTACCTGCCTGCCCGGGCGGCCGCTGTGGCGGCGCGAAGAATGATCGCACCGAGATCCGATTCGAATGTTTCACGAATCGTGATAGTGGGTAAGCGAGACGATAGCTGTGATCTGCAGTTCTATGCAAATGTAGGCGTAATCGACGCTTGAAGATTTTATTGCCCGTCGCCCGGAAAATATCCGAATGGTTCGGACCTCGTTGCGCGTGCATGTTGCACAATGGATGAGAATTACATTCTGTACTGATTGGTATGCAATGTCGGCGGGGTGGTTCGGGTAGGCTTCGCGTCGGCCGAGGCCGAGGGGGTGTGGTCGGCCGATTCTGCCCGGTGGCGTCGATTGCGTGCCGACATTTCCGCGATCAGACGCATCTGTGCAGGTAGAAGTGATTCTCGGTAGCCCGCGATCGATACGCTGGATCCGCTTCGCACGTACAGAAGTCAGCACGTTTGAACTGTGCAAATGCAATTGCATCGGCAAACGAATACGTAACCAACAAAAACCGGATTCGGTTGCGCCTTATTGGAAAGATGGTTAATGTTGCCGCATCCTGGTGGTGAACGGGTGGCGATTTCTAGGCCGATGGTGTGTGAATATCGGTAGCCACTCTCCGTCGGGAGGAGTGTGCTGCGGGGAGGAATGCAGTAGATATCGGTCAAGGGGGAACGAGATTGGTATTCGATGAGGACGAATTCTGCACCGGTGAACATGCGAGCTCATATGGGCATGGGCCATATGAGCATGGGAAGCGCCACCGGTGCCGCCAGGCCCGCCCTGCTGTTCAGTGCGATCACCACGGCAATGCGGATGCGCCCGCACGCACGAGTGTGCGCCCGCGACGATGTGCGGACTTTCGACGATGTGCTCGGTGAGGTGTCGGAGAAAGCCGGGCGTTTCGACGCGGTGCTGACCCGGCCGCGATCGAGAGTTCTGGTAGCACTGGGGAACTACCCCGGCTGCATCTCCACCGTGCTCGCCCTGCTGGCGCGCGGCGATGTGCCCGTACTCGCGAGCCCGGCTCTACCTCGCACGGCGATGCGGGAGTTGATCGCCGGCTGCGGGATCGAGGCGGTCGTCACCGCGGGCCACGAGCCTGGAGCGCGGCTGGACGACTGTTCTCGGGTCCAGCGCACCGGATTCGACGAAGCCGGGCCGGCGCTGCATCGCGACACCGAACTGTGCCGGGTGCGCTCGGCCGCGGGCGGCGGTCCGATCTGCCTCGAATATTCCGCGACCGCCGTACTGAACGCCGCCACCGCGTGGGTGGGTGCGAGCAAACTGCGCGAGGGCGACCGCACCCTGTGCTTCGCGGGTCTGCACACGCGTTTCGGCTTCCACACCGCCGCCGTGGCGAATCTGGTGGCCGGCGCCGACCTGATCCTGCCCTCGGACACCCACACCACCGGGGGCGTCCAGCGGCATCTGGTCGAGGAGGCGCCGACGGTGCTGGCCGCCGATCCGGTCGTCTATCAGGCGATGATGCCGGGGCGGGAGGAACTGCCGGCGGATGTGGCGGCGGCGCTGCGCCGGGTACGGATGCGGCTGGCCCCGCATTCGATGGCGAGTTCGGTGGCCGCGCGGGTGCGCGCGCTGTCCGGGCCGATCACGATCTGCTACGGCCTGGACGAAACCGGGCCGGTGGGATACGGATTCGACAGCGCCGAGGGCGGTGGAATCCACCTGCTGTCCGGAGTGCGCGTGCAGGAATGTGTGGTCGGCGGGCAGCGCTGCGCCCGGATCCACACCAAGTCCGCGGCCACGACCTACCTCAACGATCCCGCGGCGTTCGAACGCTCGGTGGCCGCCGACGGTGGCTATCTGAGCCGCGATCTGGCCGCACTTCCCGGAGCCGTGATCGCCACCGACTGAAACTCGGTGGCGAGTGGTCATACCTCTCCCGTAATCTCGCCGTCATGTGTGGTACGTCGCATCGATGCGGTACGGCGGCTCGATGCCCAGTACCCTATTCGAGGTGGTAGCAGAAGAGGGGGAGGTCCCGGAGATGGACGGAGTTCGTCACGGGGTGAGACGCCGCTGGGCGGTCGTCGCGGTACTCGCGGCGGTGCTCGGAGTGGTCGGGTGGGGTCCGGTCCAGCCGGTTCCGAAGGTTGCGGCCGCGCCGGTCACGCCGGTGTCCCCGATGCGCGTCGCCTACGGCTCGCAACCCGATATGTTCGGCGATCTGTACCTGCCGCCGAGGCGGTCCGGGAGCGCCGAGAAGTGCCCGGTGGTGGTGCTTTTCCACGGGGGTGGCTGGCTGCGATATCTGAGCCTGCGCCAATTCGCCGCGCACGCCAGTGAACTCGCGGACGCGGGCGTCGCGGTCTGGAATGTCGAATACCGGCGGGTCAACGGTGGCGGCGGCTATCCGACGACCCTTACCGACGCCGACGCCGCGGTGGGCGCGTTGTCCACCGTGGTGCAGCGCCGGGCGGGGGGCCGACTGGATCTGGATCAGGTGCATCTGGCCGGGCATTCGGCGGGTGGCCAGCTCGCGGCCTGGACCGCGGGCCGTCGCACCGCGGGTGTGTCGGCCGGTCAGGGTGTGCGGATCCGCAGCCTCACCCTGATGGCATCGGTCCTGGACATGGGCTACGCGGCCTCGCACGGCCGTGATCCGTTCGTCCCCAAACTGCTGGGCGGTACGCCCGAAACCGTGCCGGACCGTTACCGTTTCGCCTCGCCGATCGATAATCTGCCGCGGGACATCCACATCACCGCTGTCCAGGGCACCGCGGATCGGCTGGTGTCGGTACAGCAAACCAGTCGGTACATGGCCGCTGCCGGGCGCGCCAACCGCATCGAAACGCACATCTTGCCCGGGGTCGGTCATACGCCGTTCACAGATGTGCACTCGCCGGCCTGGGCCACCGCCCGTGAAGCGATCCTCGCTCAGGTGCGGGGCAAGGTCTGAGATCCAGTCACGCCTCGGGGGCCAGGGCGCGCAGTTCGGTGCGCAGTCGCTCGACCTCGGCGGCGAGTTCGTCGCGCAGCGCTTCGCGTTCGGCCAGGCTTTCGCGCAGACTGTCGACGGTTTCGTTCATCGCTTCCAGTCGCCGGTCCGCGCCGACCAACTGCCAGCGCAGGACCGCACTCCGGTCGACATCGGCACTGGCCGCGCCGACCCATGCGAGCAGATAGTCGAGCCACAGCCTCTGCCGGGGCATCGGATCGTCGTCACTCCAGCCGCGTCGCAAGGCGACCTTGGGCGACAGGACCCGTTCGCGGCCCTTCTTGGTGCCGGCCTTCGGCTCGTACAGGTGGATCAGACTCAATTTTCCGGCGCTGGTCACCACGGCGATGAAGCGGTATCGGCCGGCCAGATGCATACGCAATTCGGCGGTGCCGCGCCCGTCGGCGTCCATCGCACCCACCCACGGGCCCTCGGCGGCGGTCAGAATGGACTCCAGGATGCCGAGCTGTCCGACGCCACGCCGCAACCGAGTCGCCCGCTTGCGCAGGTCGTCGGGTGCCGCGGTCATCTGATCCCAGTGCATACCCCGAACATAGTGGGACCGCGCCACCACCGCCCTGGACGTGGTCGGCCGCGCGACCGGTCCGGGATTGGCTAGGCTGCAATGAGTGCCGGGACATCCGGCCCCCGAACCAGTCAGGAGTTGCCGATGTGCGTCCCGATCACCTGCACCATCTGCGGGAAGACCACCTG
>JAFMQT010000549.1 GCA_017354515.1 Nocardia sp.
GAGGACGGGTCAGCCACATAAACCGATACGCTACCGGCGTCCGGCGGCGCGTGGATAACGGAGCCGCCACAGCGGCTGTTTATGCCGGAAGGTATCCGCGTTCGCGGCAGATGGCGCGCAGTGTGCGTTCGGTCGGGCAGCCGTGGCCCGCGTGCAGGCTCAGATTGAACAGCAGCGGCGGGGCGCCATCAGGCCGCCGCTGATCGAGATTCACATCGTACGGACACACCGCCGGGCTATCGGCCCTGATCATCGGCGGTGACCTCCCATCGTGTCAGACATGCGGCCCGTCCCGGCGATCCCGCCGACATTCGAGACGAGTCGCGGCTGGAACAATTCGGAACGCGCGGTTTGCTTTCGTGGATGTTACCCGCAGGTACACCAAGTCGTCCACCGTTTATCGAGATGGCATCTGTGCGTTGCACTAATGGAATGCGTTGTACTAATGGAATGCGTTGGACTTATGGAATCTCCGGCACCGGAGTGCCGGTGCGGCGAACCGATGCTCGGCGAGCGGTCGGCGGATAGGCTCGCGGCGTGAGTGGGGACAGCAGTAGATCCGGAAATCCGGCCGAATCGGCGTCCGAGGGCGGATCGGCATCCGCATCGGCATCCGCATCGGAGGGCCCGCCGACCCGGCCGGTGCTCGGCGGTCTCGGTCGAGGTAGCGCCCGCGATGCCGCCGGGGCCGTGCACCCGCTGGTGCGACAGGCCGCGGAATGGTGCTGGCGATTACTGATCATCCTGGCGGCCGTCGCGGTGCTGGCCTATGTGGCACACCGGATGACGACCGTCGTCATACCGGTCGCGATCGCGCTGCTGGCCGCCGCGCTGCTGTCCCCGTTGGTGGATCTGCTGCACCGGCTCGGAATGCCGCGCGGGCTGGGGGTTTTCATCGCCCTGGTCGGCTCGATCGGACTGCTCGCCGGAATTTTCACGTTCGTCATAGAACAGTTCGTCTCCGGTGTTCCGCAGCTGACCGATGAGTTCAAAACCAGTATCAAGACCGTGCAGGACTGGCTGATCAACGGTCCGCTCAAACTGAGCAACGATCAAATCCGCAATGCGGGCAATACGATAATCAAAACCGTGGAGTCGAACCAAGATTCGCTCACCAGCGGTGCGCTGACCACGGCGGCGGCGATCGGGGAATTCCTGACCGGAACCTTCCTGACGCTGTTCGTGCTCATTTTCTTCCTGCACGGCGGCGATCGGATCTGGAATTTCGTGACGCGGCTGGTACCGACCCCGCATCGCGACCGGGTTCGCACCGCCGGTCGGCTCGGTTTCGCGACCCTGATCGGATTCGTGCGGGCGACCGTGGTGGTGGCCGCGGTCGACGCCATCGGTATCGGCGCCGGACTGGCGATTTTGAGTGTGCCGCTGGCACTTCCGCTGGCCTCACTGGTATTCCTCGGCGCGTTCATCCCGATCATCGGATCCGTGCTCGCGGGCTCGATCGCGGTCTTTCTGGCCCTGATGACCAAGGGTTGGGTCACGGCGGTGATCGTATTGGGCATCACGATCGCGGTGATGCAGCTGGAAAGTCATGTGCTGCAGCCACTTCTGCTGGGCCGGGCGGTGCAGGTGCATCCGCTGGCGGTGGTGCTGGCGATCGCGGCGGGTGTGGTCCTGGCCGGAATCGCGGGCGGTCTGCTGGCGGTGCCGTTCGTCGCGGTGATGAACACGGCGATCCGGTCGCTACTGCACGGCAGTCCGGTGGAATCCTACGAACAGCTCAGTAGCGGTGAGCCGAGACCGCAGACCGAACCGGACCCCGATCAGGGGGTGGATCAGGGATTGCCCTGATGTGCTTCACCGGGCAGCCGACCTAATGTCGGAGTATGGGTGGTGACAATGTCTCCGCTCCCGGCACCGAACCGACCGGGGGCGCAATGGGCGATCGTGACCTGCGGGTTTGCGATGCCGAACGCGAATACGTGGGCACGCTGCTGCAGCGGGCCGTCGGTTTGGGCATGTTGTCCCTCGGCGAATTCACCGAGCGGATGGATACCGCGCTCGCCGCCAAGACGCGCGGAGAACTCAATGCCGTCCTGATCGATCTGCCCGGAATCCGCCTGACCGGCCGGCAAGGGCAGCAGGCCGATCCGGGGCTGCGGCCCGGCCACCCGGGGTCGCACTCGGGACCGCCGCCGGAGACGCTGCGACCGAGGATGTCCTCGGTGGTCCGCAAAGGACCGTGGCAGGTCCCCTCGAGGTTGCGGATCAACAGCCGAATGTCCAGTATCACACTGGATTTCACGCAGGCGATCATGTCTGCCCAGGTGGTCGAGATCGTGATCGACGACGCGTTCGGCGCCCTGAACCTGATCCTGCCGGGGGCGGCGACCGTCGACCTCAACGGCGTGGAATTGATCGGATCCGGCATCACCAACGAGGTGCCGACGGGACCGCCGATCGGACCGCTGCACGTGGTGGTGCGCGGGCGGCTGAAGTTCGGGGCGATCACCGCCAAACACCCGTTCGGGGTCAAGTGGAACCGAATCGTACAGGGCGGCTTCCTGCCGGGGGGTCGTGGACCGCAGGGATGAGCCCGCTGGTAACAAGCGACCGATCGTTCACCGAAACGTCAGAATTCGTCGCTAGCGTAGTCGAATGACCGACTTCGCGACCCCACAGCAACTGGCGCCCGACCTCAGTGAGGTCGCCGATCTCGAGACCGCTGTCGATCTGACCGACACCGCCGGATTCACCGTCGAAGATAACGACGACGACGATCCGATGCTGCTCAAACACCTCGACCGTGCGTTCCACGTGGATACCTGGCGGGAGGGCTATCCCTACGACGAGCGCCTGCATCGGCATCGATACGAGATCGACAAGCGGCTGCTGCAGATCGAACTGCTGAAACTGCAGAACTGGATCAAGTCCACCGGCCAGCGCCTGGTGATCGTCTTCGAAGGACGGGACG
>JAFMQT010000550.1 GCA_017354515.1 Nocardia sp.
GGACCAACTCCAGTGCCAAGTTGCGGTCGGGTGCCTCACGGCGGCGACTGGTTGCGGGTGTGGGTGCCGTCATGACGGTGCCTCCTCGATTCGTGTATTGCTGCGTGAATTGTCGCAGAAGGGCCGGAACCGGCGGCCGGGTACACCGGTGTGGCCTGCGTCATGGCGTCCCGGGGCCGATCGCCGGAAGGTTCCGCCGCGCGGGGATACTGGGGGCGTGTCGCAGAAACCACGCATCATGAACGACTACCGGGATCAGATCTGGTCATTGATTCCGCTGGTACTGATCTGCGTGGTGCTGGCCGCGGTCGCCAGCCAATGCACCTTCACCACCCACGGTCCCACCCCGGGCCGGGTGCCGAGCTTCGATGTGCAGGCGGCCCTGCACGACGACGCGCGCAGTCTGGGGTTCCCGGTCCGCGATCCGGCGGTGCCGGCGGACTGGAAGCCCAACTCCGGCAACCGGGAAACCATCGCCGGTCCGCACGGCGGCACGATCAGCACGGTCGGATACATCACCTCGAACGGTACCTACCTGGGCTTGAGTCAGTCCGATGCCACCGAGAACGAACTGGCCGACCATGTGCTGTCCACCCGCAGCCCCGGCGGATCCCGGATGGAGGGTGCGCAGAAGTGGACCGTCTACCACGTCGACGGCAGTGAACCGGCCTGGATCGCCGATTTCGGCACCAGCCGGGTGCTGATCAAGGGCGCCGCCGACGAATCCGCCTACGCGACCCTGGCCACCGCCGTCGGCGCCGCCCAGCCCCTCCGGCCCTGACCGATTCAGCGGTGGCTGACGACGTTGACCACCGTGCCGTCCGGATCGCGGACGAAGAATCGCCGCACCCCCCAGGGTTCGTCACGCAGCGGGTAGACCACCTCGGCGCCCGCGGCGGCCATCGTCGTGTGCGCCGCGTCGACGTCGGCCACCTCGACGCTGATATCCGGTTGCGGCTCATCGGCATTCGCACCAACGAGCATGATCTGCGCGGTCGGATTGTCCGGGGAGGCCAGGGTGACCGCCCAGCCGAGATCCATCACCTCGTCGAAGCCGAGCGCACGATAGAAGGCGCGGGCCCGCTCCATATCGGCCACACGCAGATCGGGAACCACCCGGCGGATGCTCATGTAATTCTCACTCCTCTGGCGCTTCGCGGCGGGACAGGGCCTCCTCCACTCGCTGACGGGCGCCGGCGAGGTGTTCCTCGCAGCGAAGGGCCAGCGCCTCGCCGCGTTCCCACAGGGCGAGTGAATCGTCGAGGTCCATACCGCCCTGTTCCAGCATCTTCACGACATTGACCAACTCGTCGCGCGCGCGCTCGTAACCGAAGGTCGCGATTTCGGCGGTTTCGCTCTCGGTCATGACGACTCCTCGTGGTCGGCCAGTGGATTGGTCAGGGGCTCGGCGCCCAGAGCGGCGGCCGACACCGCGCCGTCGGCGACCCGGATGCGCAGCTGGGTGCCCGGCGGCGAGTCGGCGACCGCGCGGATGACATGCCGCTGCGCACCCGAGACCCGTTGTACGACAGCGTATCCGCGGGCCAGCGTCGCCGCGGGACCGACCGCGGTGAGTTTGTCGCGCAGATGCCGGGTTCCGGTGGTTTCCGCGGTGAGCGTGGATTCGAGGGCGCGCTGAGCATCGGTGCGCAGTCGGTCGACCTCGTCGTGTCGCTGATCGAGCAGCCGCAGTGGGTCGGCGAGCGCCGGCCGCGAACGGATCTGACGCAGCGCGTGCGTTTCCCGGTCGACCCAGCCGCGCAGGGCCGCCGCCGAGCGGGCGCGCAGGTCCCGGACCCCGGCCAATTCGGCCGCGGCATCGGGAACGATGCGTTTGGCGGCATCGGTGGGGGTGGCCGCGCGCAGATCCGCCACATAGTCCGAGAGCGGATTGTCCGGCTCGTGCCCGATCGCGCTGACGATCGGTGTGGTCGCGGAAACGATGGCGCGGCACAGTGTTTCGTCGGAGAACGGGAGTAGATCCTCGACACTGCCACCGCCGCGCGCGAGTACGATCACCTCGACCTCGGGGTCCTCGTCGAGTGCGGTGAGGGCGGCCAGGATCTGCGGTACCGCACTGGCCCCTTGTACGGCCGTGTTGCGGATCTCGAAACGCACTGCGGGCCAGCGCTGTCGGGCAACGCTCAGGACATCGCGTTCGGCGGCGCCGGCCCGTCCGGTGATCAGTCCGATCGTCCTGGGCAGGAACGGGAGTGGGCGTTTGAGCCGCGGATCGAACAGCCCCTCGGCGGCCAGCAGCTCCTTCAGCCGGGCGATCCGTGCCAGCAGCTCGCCGATGCCGACGGGGCGAATCTCGGTGATTCGCAACGAAATCGATCCGCGCCCGGTGAAGTAGGAGAACTTGCCGTAGACCACCACCCGGCTGCCCTCCCGCAGCGGCACCGCCGACGCTCGCAGCAGTTGCGGATCGCAGGTGATCGACAGCGACATATCGGCGGCCGGATCGCGCAGCACCAGAAACGCGGTGCGGGTTCCGGGCCGCAGATTGATCTGGGTGATCTGGCCCTCCACCCATACGCTGCCGAGCCGATCGATCCACTGCGCGACCTTCATCGAGATGGTGCGCACGGGCCACGGCTGCTCGGCGGAATTGGCCGGGCGGGCAGCAGAACGCGCCGACACCCCGGAATTTCCGGATGCCGGCGCGCCTGCGGCGGGGTCGCTCACTTGGCCTGCACGGTGGCGATCCGATTGTTCAGCATCGTCACGAACGGTGCGCGGGCGAAGGTGGCCTGCTCGTATTCGAGCAGGGCCCGCAGATCTTCGACGGTGAGCATGCGCAGCCGCGCCCGCAGCTGGGCGATGGTCATATTCGCGTAATCGAAGCGCGCGGCGACCTCGGGTTCGACGATGCCCGCGGGTTCGGTGCGGTTCGTGGTTTCCCGGATCTCGGTGTCCGGGGCGGGA
>JAFMQT010000551.1 GCA_017354515.1 Nocardia sp.
GTATCCGGTAGTGGCCGCGACCGACCGGGCAGCGACAGTGAGCGAGGTACATCGTGCAATTGAAAGAGATTGCTACGCCACAGGATTGGGCCGATGCGTACCGAGAGCTGTTCGGTTTACCGTACGTTCGCGTCACCGCACCAGGATTTGTCGTGCTGCCGCTGGTGGATTCGGTCGCAGCGGTCAATACTCCCGAACCGCTGGGTGCGCTACTACTCGGCGAATTGACCGTGCGCGGGATCCCGGGCCCGGTGCTGGTGCGCGAGAATCCCCCGCGTCGAACCTTTCTGGCGGTATTCGACGGCTGGCCGGGCCCGGACCGGGCGATCGAGCTGGACCGGCACGGGGTCGACGTCGGCGCGCATCGCAGCAATGTGATCCTGCCGACCGGCTTCGGCCGGCACACCCACGAGGGCCGCTGGTGGGCCCGCGCCCCGCAGCGCGACGAATCGCTACCGGCCCTGTCGGAAGTCATGGGCGCGATCGAACGGATCGTCTGATCCGTGCCGGCAACCGGGCCGGATCGGGTCCGGACAACAGCGGTGCCGGCCCGAATTCGGGCCGGCACCGGCAGTTCACGTCGAAGCGGTCAGCGCTCCAGAATGGCGACCACGCCCTGGCCACCGGCGGCGCAGATCGAGATCAGCGCGCGACCGCCGCCCTTCTCCGCCAGCTGCTTGGCGGTCTGGGCGATGATCCGGCCGCCGGTCGCGGCGAACGGATGTCCGGCCGCCAGCGAGGAACCGTTCACATTCAGCTTGCTCCGGTCGATGGACCCCAGCGCCGAATCCAGGCCGAGGCGCTCCTTGCAGTACTGGTCGGACTCCCAGGCCTGCAGCGTGGCCAGCACCACCGAGGCGAAGGCCTCGTGGATCTCGTAGTAGTCGAAGTCCTGCAGGGTGAGACCGTTGCGGGCGAGCAGCCGCGGTACCGCGTAGGTCGGCGCCATCAGCAGACCGTCCGGACCCCAGACGTAATCGACCGCGGCGACCTCGCTGTCCACCAGATACGCGAGCGGTTCCAGCTTGCGCTCGGCGGCGAAGGCCTCGCTGCCCAGCAACACCGCCGAGGCGCCGTCGGTGAGCGGTGTGGAGTTGGCCGCCGTCATGGTGGCATCGCCCAGGTCGTTGCCGAAGACCGTCTTCAGGCTGGCCAGCTTCTCCAGGGTGGAGTTCGGGCGCAGGTTGTCATCGCGGGTCAGCCCCAGGAACGGGGTGACCAGGTCGTCGAAGAAACCGCGGTCGTAGGCGGCGGCCATATTCTTGTGCGACAGGTAGGCCAGCTCGTCCTGCGCCTCGCGGGCGATACCGAATTCCTTGGCGGTGATCGCGGCGTGGTCACCCATCGACAGTCCGGTCCGGGGTTCGGCATTGCGCGGGATCTCGATGCCCACCATGCTCGGGCGCAACCGGCCGACCAGCTTGGCGTAGTCCTTGTTGTTGCGCGCGCGGTTGGCGTCCAGCATCCACTCACGCATGGATTCGCTGACCCCGATCGGGGCATCGGAGGTGGTGTCGGTGCCGCCGCCGACACCGGACTCGATGCGGCCCAGCGCGATCGCGTCACCGACGGTGACGATCGACTGCAGCCCGGTTCCGCAGGCCAGCTGCAGATCGTGGGCGGGGGTGTAGGGCGAGAGTTCGCTGCCCAGCACACTTTCGCGGATCATGCCGTGTTCGCCGACCCGCTTGAGCACCGCGCCACCGACGACCATTCCGAGCCGCTCACCCTGCAGGCCGAAGCGGCTGACGAGACCGTTCAACGCGGCGGTGAACATGTCCTGGTTGGAGGCGCGGGCGTACTTGCCGTCCGAACGGGCGAACGGGATGCGGTTACCGCCGAGGACGGCGACGGGCCGGGCCTGTTTGGCTTTGCTGGTCACTCGAATCTCCACTGTGTCGTCGGGATCTGTGGTCTGGCGCCGGGAGGTCGGATCGCGGATCGGCCGGGTCGGATCCGGGTGGCGGGTGATCTCGATCTCCCGCGCGGCCGAACCACACCTGTTCCGGTTTACAACAAACTTACTCTGGAGTAAGTTAATTGTCGACACCGGACCCCGGAGATGTGGCCGATGACGCTTTTGGGGGAGGGTTCCGATTCGGTTCTCGCTCACTATTCGGGGCCACATGTTCGGCGGACGAGTACCGAACACGCCCACATTCGACATAAGGAGAAGGTAGGAACAGTGGCAGCCAACAAGAGCAAGGGTGCTCCCAAACTCTACGGTTCGTTCGTCAATTCCGCCCCCGGTGGGTTCCTGGCCGGCAAACTCGGCCTGCCGCAACCCGAGAAACTGCGCCGCTACGCCGCGGGCGAGCCGGCCCTGCCCGGTCCGGTCCTGCTCGGCGGTAAGGGCCGGGTCGCTGAGGCCGTCCGGTCGCGACTGTCGGACTACACCTTCGCCGAGGCCCCTGCCCAGGGCGTGAAGTTCGGCGCTCTGGTCTTCGACGCCACCGGCCTCGGTGCCGTCGAGGAGTTGTCGCAGCTGTTCGAGTTCTTCCAGCCGGCGATGCGCTCGATCGCTCCCTGCGGCCGCGTCCTGGTCATCGGCACCACCCCGGAACTGGCCGGAAGTGCCGAAGCGCAGATCGCGCAGCGCGCCCTCGAGGGCTTCACCCGCAGCGTCGGTAAGGAACTGCTGCGCGGCGCCACCGCCAACCTGGTGTACCTGCACCCCGAGGCCGACACCGCGGCCACCGGCCTGGAATCCACACTGCGGTTCGTACTTTCGGCCAAGTCGGCCTTCGTCGACGGTCAGGTCTTCCGGGTCGGTAAGGAAGATGTCGCGGACAAGTCGATCGATTGGTCCAAACCGCTGGACGGTAAGGTCGCCGTGGTCACCGGTGCCGCACGCGGTATCGGCGCCACCATCGCCGAGGTCTTCGCCCGGGACGGCGCGACCGTGATCGTCGCCGATATCCC
>JAFMQT010000206.1 GCA_017354515.1 Nocardia sp.
GAGCGCGCGGATATGGAGGCCGGGATGGCGAAACTGTTCGCCTCCGAAGCTGCCATGGAGGTGGCGTTGGATGCGATGCGGGTGCACGGCGGCTACGGGTACTCCAGGGAGTACGAGGTCGAACGGTATTTCCGCGACGCCCCGCTGATGATCCTGGGGGAGGGCACCAACGAGATCCAGCGCAATGTGATCGCCGCACAACTCATTTCGCGGAACAAGATCGACGGACGCGGGTAGATCTGCGCGGATTGCCCTGCGGGCGCGAGCACCCGGTCCCTCAGGATTCGGCAGGCGAGAACCAATCCAGCATCCGCCGCCACAGCCCGCGCCGCTTCTGGACCGCGGCCGGAGTGTGGTCGTCGCCACATACCGGCTCCACGTCCTCGGTGATCTCGATCGGCCGGGTTTCGGGTTCGGGCGGCAGGGTCCGCACGCGGTGAGGAAGCGGTCTGGCGGCGACCTGCGACCGCCGCGGTGGCATCGGACCGATGACGCGGGGTAGCTGCAGGGTCGGTTCGTCCAGGTCCCGGCGCAGCAGCTCACAGAACGCTTCCACGGACCCGTACTCGTCGACGATCTCCCCGACCAGTGCGGTCGTCGACGGGATGGCTGTGCGTTCCTCGCTGCTCACCGTTCTCCTTACCTACGTGGTCCGGGCACGGCCGATCGCGCGCCGCGGCCATACCGCCTGATTTGTCGGAAAACCCCCACCACGATCACCGAAGGTCCGGGACGGATATCCCGTGGACCGAATACCAATGGCCCGACCGCCCTGTCGGTGCCGCGGTAATCGTTCAGCAACATCCTATGCACGTCTTCGATCTTGTGCAATCTCTGGCCGTCTCGGCGAGTCCGGCCGAATTTCGCTGGTGTTCATATATTTTCGGATAACACTTTCCGCAGGTCGGGAATGCTCGGCGACGTCCGACAGGTGGTGCGAGTTACCTTCTGGCGCACGCTGGGGAAGGTCCTCCGGCGCGTCGGGGCGACCCGATACCGCCGTATCGGGTGGAATCGGCCGCCGCGGGGAATACGGCGGCACCCGGGACGGTTTGCCGAATGTGAGCGAAACGTCGGTGTGAACGCGGGTGTGATGTGGGAGGACCCTCGAGGTGTGCAGGTCAACGGTGGGTTAGGCTGGATCGGTCATGATGTCGGCTTTCTCGGGTCCGGTCGCAGCGGCCCCCCAGACCGTCTACCTCGATCACGCGGCCACCACACCCATGTATCCGGCCGCCATCGAGGCGATGACGGCTGCGCTCGGCACCGTCGGTAACGCGTCCTCACTGCACGGCTCCGGCCGTACCGCCCGGCGCATGCTGGAGGAGGCCCGCGAATCCATCGCCGCCGATCTGGGGGCCCGGCCCTCGGAGGTCATCTTCACCTCCGGCGGCACCGAAAGCGACAATCTGGGTGTCAAGGGCATCTATTGGTCCCGGCGCGACGCCGATCCTCGGCGGAACCGGATTCTGGTCAGTGCCGTCGAACACCACGCTGTGCTGGACGCGGTCGAATGGTTACAGCAGCACGAGGGCGCGAAGGTCACGGTCCTGGATGTGGACGCCGAGGGTATCGTCTCGCCGCACACCCTGCGTGAAGCCCTCACCGCATACGCCGCCGAGACCACACTGGTCACGGTCATGTGGGCCAATAACGAGATCGGGACTATCGAGCCGATCGGCGAATTGGCCGCGGTGGCACAGGAATTCGATATTCCGTTACACAGTGACGCGGTGCAGGCGGCGGCGCAACTGCCGCTCGATTTCGGTGCCAGTGGTCTGTCGGCGGCCAGTATCGCCGGCCACAAGGTCGGCGGCCCGCACGGATCGGGAGTGCTGCTGCTGGGCCGTCAGGTGGGCTGTGTTCCGCTCTCGCACGGCGGTGGCCACGAACGTGACCTGCGCTCGGGGACCTCCGATGTGCCGGCGGCGGTCGGTCTGGCGGCGGCGCTGGCCGAGACCGTGCGCGATCTGCCCGTCCGCGCCGCGGAACTGACCGCCCTGCGCGACCATCTGATCAGCGGTGTGCGAGCAGCGATTCCGGGCGCGATACTCAACGGCGCCACGGGGTCGGATCGACTACCCGGAAACGCTCACTTCACCTTCCCCGGCTGTGAGGGTGATTCACTGTTGATGCTGCTCGACGCCGCCGGAATCGAATGTTCGACCGGATCGGCCTGCAATGCCGGCGTGGCCGCCCCGAGTCATGTCCTGCTCGCGATGGGTGTCGAGGCGAGCCGCGCGCGCGGCTCGCTACGTTTCTCCCTCGGCCACACCTCGACCCGGGCCGAGGTCGACAGATTGCTGGAAGTTCTGCCCGCGGTGGTCGAGCGGGCCGAGGCGGCCGGACTGGCCGGTGCGAAAGGAGGTACCCGATGAGAGTGCTCGCGGCGATGAGCGGCGGCGTCGATTCAGCGGTGGCCGCCGCGCGTGCGGTCGACGCCGGTCACGAGGTGGTCGGAGTGCATCTGGCCCTGTCCGAAACCCCCGCAGCACTGCGCACCGGTTCGCGCGGCTGCTGTTCCAAGGAGGACGCCGGCGATGCCCGCCGGGCGGCTGATGTACTCGGAATCCCGTTCTACGTCTGGGATTTCGCCGACCGCTTCAAAGAGGATGTGATCGACGACTTCGTCGCCTCCTATGCCGCCGGCGAAACCCCCAATCCGTGCCTGCGCTGCAATGAGAAGATCAAATTCTCGGCTCTGGCCGATCGTGCGGTCGCGCTCGGCTTCGACGCGGTGGTGACCGGTCACTACGCGCAACTGTCCAATGGTGTGCTGCGGCGCGCGGTCGACGCCGACAAGGACCAGTCCTATGTGCTGGCGGTGCTGACCGCCGAGCAGCTTTCGCGCGCCATGTTCCCGGTCGGCGACACTCCCAAGCCGCAAATCCGCGAGGAGGCCGCCGAGCGGGGGCTGGCGGTCGCGAACAAGCCTGACTCCCATGACATCTGCTTCATCCCGTCCGGCGACACGCGCGCCTTCCTGGGGGCCTCGATCGGTGTGCGGCCGGGCGCGATCGTCGACAGCGACGGCGAGAAACTCGGCGACCACGACGGCGTGCACGGGTTCACCATCGGCCAGCGCAAGGGGCTGGGCCTGCCCGGACCGGCCGCCGACGGCCGTCCCCGCTATGTCACCGGAATCGATCCGGACTCGGGGACCGTTCAGGTGGGCCCCGCCGAGGAACTGGATGTGTGGACGGTCCGCGCCGAGCGGGCGGTCTGGACCAGCGGCCAGGCGCCCGCCGAACCCTTCGAATGCGTGGTGCAGGTGCGTGCGCACGGGGGTCTGGCGCCGGCACTGGTCGAGGCCGTCGACGGTGGTCTGGTCGCTCACCTGCGCGAACCGCTCACCGGAGTGGCACGCGGCCAGGCGGTGGTCGCCTACGCCACCGATGCCGCGGGTGACCGGGTGATCGGCAGCGGGACCATCTGCGCCGCCGACCGCGAGCGGCACGCTGCCGGGGAAGCGGTCTCGGCGCGTGGGTGATTCCGAGGCGGCGGTCCGCGACCGGTCCGTGCTGTGCGGCGGTATCGCGACCGGTGTGGGCTCGTGGCCCGGCACCGACCCCCGCGAGGCCGCGGCGACTGTCGTGGGTGAACTCACCGATCTGGCACACCTTCCCGAATTACCCGGCAGGGGAACGGGTTCGGATATGGTCGGGCGAGCCTCGGCGCTGCTGGTCGATATGCGATTGGACACCACGACCCGTGGTTACCGGCTCGCCGCGCGCCCCGGCTCGGTCGCCCGGCGGGCCCGGGACCTTTTGCGCACAGACCTCGATGCTCTCGAAGAGGCGTGGGAGACAACAGGTTCCAGTGGTAGCGGCCGGGTGCTCAAGGTGCAGTCGATCGGCCCACTCACCCTGGCAGCCCAGGTTGAGCTGGCGAGCGGTCATCGCGTGCTCACCGATTCCGGTGCTGTCCGCGACCTTTCGGAATCCCTGGCCGAAGGGCTGTCCACGCACATCGCCGAACTTGCCACGCGCCTGGATGCGCGAATCATCCTGCAGCTGGACGAACCGTCGATACCGGACGTGCTGTCGGGCACCCTGCGTGGACCCAGTGTCCTGAACACCGTGCGCGCCCTGCCCGAACCCGAAGTCCTGCACATCCTCGACACGGTGGTCACCGCTCAACCCGCACCCGTGCTCATTCACAGCTGTGCCGCGCCTCCGCCGCTGTCCTTCCTGGGCCAAAGTAAAGCAGCCGCAATAGGTTTCGACCTGTCGACCATCGCCACCCAGAACCTCGATGCGGTCGGTGAACTCCTCGACGCCGGTAAGTACCTGGCCCTCGGCCTGATCCCGACCACAGCCCCCACAATCCCGACCACCTGGCGCGAACTCGCCGAACCCGGCACCCGCCTGGTCGACCGCCTCGGCTTTCCCCGCCGCACCCTGGCCGAGCGAGTCCTCGTCACCCCGGCCTGCGGCCTCGCCGGAGCGGGTTTGTCCTGGGCGCGCCGTGCCCTGGACCTGTCCGTCGAGATCGCCAATGCTTTCGCCGATGAACCGGAGTCGCTGGCATTCGCCGCGGATGACCAAAGGTCGCAAACCTGACCGAGTGCGATCAAGTCCACGCACGAACGGCCTCACGCTTGCGCGGCGCGCAGGACGGCGCACAGTTCGAGGCTGTGGTCGCGGTGGATCTCGGCCAGTTCGCGGGCGCGAGCGGCGGTCAGCGCGTCGAGCAGTTCGACAGTGCACAGGTCCTCGGCGAGACTGCTGTCGGCGCGGACGAACATGTGCGGGTGCAGTGGATCGGACACGGCGAACCTCACTCGGCGACGGGTAGGACAAGCGCGGCATCGGGCATCCGGCATTTCCGCCGATCACCACGAAGGCATCGGGATCGGTGATCTGCGGGGCTCCCTGCTCTCGCCCGATGCCGCGCAACCACAACGACAGCACCCGTCCTGACCTGCGACAACCTCAGCGCGGAAATCCGTTGGAGAACTTCCGAATCCGCAGCGTCATTTCCGTCGGCTATGGCAAACTTGTTCCGCTCCCTGCTGTCCACTGTTCCGTCTACCGAGGGGTAACCAGACGAGATGGCCGAGGAAGACAGCACCCTGCCGCGCCGACAACTGGGTCGACTGTTGCGTCAATATCGCGAGGAGATCGGCCTCACGATGGCGCAGGCCGCCCGATTGGTCGAGATCGGCACCACCACACTGCATCGACTCGAAAGGGGGACAGCCGACAAGGTACGAGTGCGGATCGTGGCGCACCTCTGCGAGATCTACGAGCGGTCGGCAGCGGAAGGCGCGATGCTGAAGCATCTCGCCGAGCAGGCCGCGGTGAAGAATTGGTACCAGGAGTACAGCGATCTGCTGCCGGACAACTTCGACAACTACGTCGAACTGGAAAGCGCCGCAAGACATCTCGTTTCATATCAGGAACTGGTTCCGGGTTTGCTTCAAACCGCGGCATACGCGCATAATGCGAAGTTTCGTTCCGGAGGAGTCGGAAACCACACTGCAGCAACACGTCGCGCTGCGTATGAAGCGGCAACTGATTATCAAGCGGCGCGCTGAGCCCGTCACGCTCGACGTCGTACTGCACGAGTCAGCCTTGCGGAGAGTGGTTGGTGGTCCGAAGGTCATGAGTTCTCAACTTCGTCACCTTGCCGATGCGAGCACCTGCGCCAACGTCCAGTTGCGGGTCTTACCGTTCAGCGCAGGCCTGCCCATGGGCCTGGTACCAGGCCCGTTCGTGATACTGGATTTCGGCATGAACGGTAAAGGTAGGCCGGTGGAACCTACCGTTGTATACGTGGAGAGCGTACTGACGGCGGCAATCTACCTGGAAAAGCAGGTAGACGTCGATCGATACCGCACAGTATCAGCGGCGCTGCACGATGCTGCACTGGACCCGGTGAACAGCAGGATGCTGCTGAGGAAGATCGCAAAGGAGTACGAACAGTGAACGTAAATCTCACTGGCGCAGAGTGGTTCAAGAGCAGTCACAGCCAGGGAACGTCCGAGTGTGTGGAAGTAGCTTGGCTCGCCGGCGATTCGGTCGGCGTGCGCGACTCGAAGAATCGGGCCGGAGCTGCTCTCATATTCGATGCGGACGAATGGGCGGACTTCACCAGGTCGGTCCGCGAAGATCGGCTCGTACGGTGAACGTAAATCATGCTGGCGCAAAGTGGTTCAAGAGTAGTCACAGCCAGGGAGCATCGGAGTGCGTGGAAGTGGCCTGGCTTGCCGGTGGTTCGGTCGGTGTACGCGACTCGAAGAACCCGGCCGGTGCTGCTCTCATATTCGGTGCGGACGAATGGGCGGACTTCACCCGTTCTATCCGAGACGATCGGTTCGTACCGTAAGCATGAATCTCGCTGGCGCGCAATGGTTCAACGGTAGCCAGGCAGTGTTCGTCGGGATATTTGCTGGATAACATTCGAATGAGGTCGATCGTGGGTGAACGCATTGGTGGAAAGATATTCCACGGAATAGAGCCTGTGACTCCGGAGGAGAGGGCTCTCGCGGAGGAGGGTATGGCGGAGATCGAGCGGTGGTACAGGGAGAAAGCGGAGCGGGGGGAAGCTCCTGAACGGAAACCGGTCAGTGGTCGGTTCGGCCGCGACGACTTCGAGGGCACCGAGTACGAACAGTGGGCTCGTGAGCAATGGGCCGAGGAAGACGCACGGGGATCCGAAGAACCGAACTGACTGCGTACTGTCCGGATCCGGAGCGACGATCTGTGTTCGACTGTGGCTATCGTCCGATGGTTACAACCTTGACCGAGGGGTATCGGGCCGCGAATTTCCGGTCCATGGTGGCCATTTCGGCTCCACTGGTCTGCGCGAAGGCGGCCAAGTAGTCGTCGGTCCACAGCTTGTGGCTCATGTCATTTCGGGCGGACAGCGTCCTGAAGACGGCGTCGAGGTCGGCGGGTTCTTCAGCCCAGAGCACGCGCTCGTCGGCGAGCAGTTGGTCAATGATGCGCCATGCGGAGCTTCTGGTTAGGACGTCGTCCCCCATGACCGTTGGGTTGGAGATCAGGCGCAGGAGCCCGGTCTGGGTGACTCGGCACATCAGCAGACTGCCGGACTGGTTATCGAACCATTCGGCCGCCTGCTTGTTGTGGATATGTCCGCGCCACACAGCGGCCAGCCAGACGCCGACATCGATCAGTGTGGTCATGTGTACTTCTCAGCGTCCTCGGCTGCGAAGATGTCCGCGATATCTTCGTTGCTGACACCAACTTTCGGGCCGGAACGGTCCGCCCCGATGAGAGGGAATCGGACTCGTCCACGTTTGATTGCTGATGCCGGGGTGCCGACTTCGTGTGCCAGCGCCTTGGTGAACAGGTCCTTCAGACTGATATGGCGCTCAGCCGCTGCAATCTTCGCAGCTCGCATGATCTCTTCTGGCAGGTCGATGGTGGTGCGCATAAAAGCATATTACCACCTTCGGCCCGCATATCTCCTGCGTGACGTCGTCGAAGTGGTGATGAGCATGCCGCTAACCTCGCAGCGAGTGGGGTGGTCGGTGATCCGGAGTTGCTCACATTCGAGTTGGCGGTTGCCCCGGAGCCCAGTGCTGGGGTTTGCCGGGCGGATAGACGACCGGCATATTCTCGCCGGGTGTGGGCCATTGCCCGACATCCCAGGCGAAGCGGCGGTAGACGGTCTCGCCGGGGACGCTGGGACCGGACAGGATGCCGGTGATGGTCACGTACTGCTCAC
>JAFMQT010000552.1 GCA_017354515.1 Nocardia sp.
GGGTGATGCTCGCGTTGGAAGTGGTGCTCGCCGCCTCGGAATACGGCTCCACCATGGTCTTCGACGAGGTCGATGCCGGGGTGGGCGGTCGCGCCGCGGTCGAGATCGGGCGGCGGCTGGCGCGGCTGGCGCGAACCCACCAGGTCATCGTAGTGACGCATCTGCCGCAGGTGGCGGCCTTCGCCGACACCCACCTGGTGGTGGACAAGGTCGATGACGGTGCGGCGGTCAACAGTGGGGTGCGGGCGCTGACCACCGACGAGCGGGTGATCGAATTGGCCCGCATGCTGGCCGGCCTGGACGACACCGAGACCGGGCGCGCGCATGCCGAGGAACTGCTGGCCACCGCGCGTGCGGACAAGGCCGAAACCGCCGAGGCCGCCGGCTGATTCGCGTTCGCGACGCCGGCGGCCTCGATCGTTCGGCGCTACTGCTCGACGGCCTTGCGGGCGGCCTTGAGGAACGGCGAGATCAGGCCGCGCAGGAACAGTTCGGTGGCCTTCTCCGGAACCGGCAGGATGGGCTCGGACTCCATCCGGTACGACACCAGGGTGCCCTCGGGGGCATCGGCCAGGGTGATGGTTCCGACATGCCGTTTGACCGGCGCCCCGGCCACGATCTTGTACTCGATGCGTTCACCGGGAACCAATTCGGTGGTCTCCTCGGTGATTCCGACTCCGCCCACGCCGACCACATAGCGGGCGCCCACTCCAGCCGCGTCGGGGGAGCCGGGCTTGCGGAGGGTCAGCGAGATCGGCAGGTGGCTGTTGAGGCTGTCGCGTTCGCTGAACAGCCTGTAGACGACGTCACGAGGTGCGGGAATGACTGCGTCGACGGTGGTGCTGGCCATGACATTCTCCTTATACGGCGGTCTGCCAGAGCATATCTGTTCCGGATTCCGGACGAACCCGACCGTTACTAGCGGTTTCGGGCCGTTGACTGGCTTTCCGGGCCATGGATGTGATACCGAATCGGCGCGCCTCCACCAATGGTTGAGGGTTTGGTCGCATCATCGGATGCCATGAAGATGCTGACGTTGTTGTCCCGCAACACCGATACGCTTCCCGGAGTCACCGGGATGGCCCGGGTGGACCGCAACACCCGGCGTCTGCTCGGCAGGATCGGCGTCGGCGATGTCGTCGTCCTGGATGAGATGGACATCGACCGCCTCACTGCCGACCGGCTGGTCGAAGCCGGAGTGGCCGCGGTCGTGAACGCCTCGCCCTCGATCTCCGGCCGCTATCCGAATCTGGGCCCGGAAGTGCTGGCCGCCAACGGAATCCTGCTGCTGGACGCTGTGTCGGCCGATGTGTTCGGCCGGATCAAGGACGGCAGCCGCGTCCGGATCGACGCCGGTGTGGTCTATTCCGACCGGCTCACCAAGAAGGATCCGGAGGTATTGGTCGAGGCCATCGAACTCACCGACGATGTCATCGCCGAGCGCCTGATCGCCGCCCGGACCGGACTCGCCGATCATCTGGAGGCCTTCGCCGGCAACACCGTCGAATTCATCCGTACCGAGAGTTCGCTGCTGGTGGACGGATTCGGCGTTCCCGCGCTGGACGTGTCGATGCGCAACCGGCATGTGGTGGTGGTCGGCGACGGCCCCGACAGCCGGGAGGATCTGCAGCGGATCCGGCCGTTCATCAAGGAGTACGCTCCGATCCTGGTCGGGGTGGGCCGCGGCGCCGATGTGGTGACCAAGTCCGGCTACCGCCCGGATCTGATCGTCGGCGACCCCGAGGAGATCACCGAGAGCACGCTGAAATCCGGTGCGGAGGTGATCATTCCGGCCGACACCGACGGACATGCGACCGGCCTGGAGCGAATCCAGGACCTGGGTGTGGGCGCCACGACTTTCCCGTCGTCGGGGTCGGCGCCGGACCTGGCGCTGCTACTGGCCGACCATCACGGTGCGTCGCTGATCATCACCTGCGGGGCGCCGGCCTCGCTGGACGACTTCTTCGATCGCAGCCGCCGCGAATCCAATCCGGCGATGTTCCTGACCCGGCTCAAGGCGGGGGCGAAGCTGATGGACGCCAAGGCCGTCGCGACGCTGTATCGACGGGGCGGTTCCGGTTGGGCGACCGCGCTGGTGGTGCTGGTCGCACTGGTGGCGCTGATCGCCGGACTGTTGATGTCCTCGCATCTGGGCGGGGAGGTGCTGACCTGGCTGCATACGCTGTGGCATCACGCCCGCAGCGGGCTGCACGAGATCCTCGCGCAGCGGCCGAGGTAGCCGGTCATGCGTCGGCTACTGGTCTCGGTGGGAGTGGTGCTGCTGGCCCTGGTCGTGGGGGCGGTGGTGGGGCTCGTCGTCCGCCACGGCGGTATCCGTGGCGGACAGGACGCCGCTCGCGGTGACGAGAATCTGGCTCAGGTCAATGGCCGGTTGGTGCAGCAGGTCGGTGCGGCCGACGACTTCATCGCGCATTCCTCGGGCCGGATTCTGGCCGGGACCCTCGCGAATCGGAGTGTGCTGGTATTCACCACGCCCGACGCCGACACCGCCGATATCGATGCGGTGAACGGGGCGCTCACCTCGGCCGGGGCGAAGGTGACCGGCCGGGTGGCGTTGACGGACGCCTTCGTCGACGCCGGCCAGGGCGACCGGTTGCGGACCGCGGTCACCAATATGATTCCGGCAGGCGCCCAGTTGCAGAGCGAGGCGGTCGATCAGGGGTCCCTGGCCGGGGATCTGCTGGGACTGGCCTTCCTCACCGATCCCGCCAACGGCGCCCAGCGGGCCACCGACCGCGAGCGCGGGCTGATTCTCGACACCTTGCGCAGCGGCGGATTCCTCGACACCGCCGGCTTGGCCCCCGCGCAGGCGGCGGTCGTGGTGACCGGTGCGGGCGCGGGCGCTCAGAACAACGCCCAGGGCGCGATCCTCGCGCGGTT
>JAFMQT010000207.1 GCA_017354515.1 Nocardia sp.
GACCGGACGCGTGCTGCGCTTCGACAGCGAGTCCGGCGTGAGCCAGACGGACCCAGAGCGGAACGTGGGCATCGGTGCGGGACAAGGCATAGCCTCCCAGGGGACTCAGCGCCCCTGCCCGCTACCCCCGAATGAGGACGAACAGGGGCTACGGCGTCTCCACCGCGCCCGAGGCTCTCCGATATACCACGTTCACCCCAAAAAGGTATCAGCCGCAGTAATCCGGAACATCTCGTTTCACACGTCTTGTCCACGGTTAGGTTGCTCGAACAATAGGAGCCCGCCCGGCTCCTTGGAACCGAGAGCGTGCCCCTGCGCCCAGAGCCAGTGGTCGTCCTCGTAGAGCTCTGAAGAACCCTGGGGGAATTCAACTTTGACGAACGGGTTGCGGTCCTCACCACACCCACGATGCGCGGCGGCACGGCCCTGGCAGAATGGGCAATCATCGTGGTCCTCGAAGTTCTCCAGCGCTCGCTCGGTGATCCACACCCTCCGGCCGTCCGGTAGGTAAAAGTCCTCCTCCATGCCGCAGATACTCCCAGGCAGTACCGACAAGTCCGAATGAAATCACAGTCCGGCCCAGCTAGTCACCTCCGTTTATCGTGGGTGGGTGGGCACGGTTTCCGACAGCGCAGGAGAACTGGTCACCGACACACTAGATTTCGACGGCGGCCGACAGGTCACGGTCTACGTACCACCCGAACGTCCCGAAGCGATCGTGTTCACCGGCGACGGCCAGACGCGGTCACGCTGGGGCGCCGACCTCGCGACCGCCGACCTACCACCCACAATGTTCGTCGGCGTGCACTCCCCAGCGGGCGAAACACAGCGCCTGCACGAGTACTCGCCCGCCTTCGATCCGGAACGCTTCGCGGCACACGAGCGATTCTTCGTCGACGATGTCCGCGGGCGGGTCACGTCGCGGTTCGGCGTGGCGCTACCGCCCACCCGCACCGCCGTCCTGGGTGTCTCGGCCGGCGCCGAACTGGCTCTCGCCGTGGGGCTTCGACATCCGGACGTCTACGGCGCCGTCCTGTGCGCGTCCCCGGGCGCGGGCTACCGGCCACCCGACGTACTGCCGCACCCACTGCCGCGCGCGTACTTCGTCGCCGGAACGTTGGAACCGTTCTTCCGGGACAACGCCGCCCGATGGGCCACGGCCCTGCGCGCCGCGGGCGCCGACGTCATCATGACCGAGCGAATCGGATCGCACGGTGACCCGTTCTGGCGACAAGAGTTCCCCACGATGCTCAGATGGGCGTTCGGCCCACGATCGGGACCGGCCGGCGATCCCGCACCGTGAGCTCGACTGGGCTGCGAACGCCCTGTCTCACAGCCGATCAGGGCCGACTACCGTTTACCGAACGATTCGACCCCTCAGTTACAGGTCAAGCGGACCGCCGCTGAGGTTTTGGGGCCGAAGATTCTGCGACCTCCGCAGCGGGCGTTGACGGCGATCGTGGCGGTGCCCGCGGATCGGTCCAGCGTCTGTACGGCGCCGGACAGCTCCAGGGTGGCGCCCTCGCGCAGGTCCACGTAGACGGGGCGGGCGAAGCGGACCGAGAATTCGTCGACGGCGGTCGGGTCGCCCAGCCAGTTGGTGAGGTATCCGGCGATGATGCCCATGGTGAGCATGCCGTGTGCGACGACGGTCTCCAGTCCGACCATTTGCGCGAATTCCGCGTTCCAGTGGATCGGATTCCCATCGCCGGTGGCCCCCGCGTAGGAGACGAGGTCTCCGCGGCGCAATACGACTGTCGCGCCGGGTAATTCGTCACCGGCTGCCACCTCGGCGATCGGGCGGCTGTGCAGCTGCTGCCGCGGGCGGGGCGTCGCCGATCCGAATCCGGATAATCGGGGAGTTCGGGTCTGCTCGGCCGGGCGATCGGCGGCGCCACGTTCCGGAACCACATCGGACATGTCGTGGGCGAGAATGCCGCGGGCCATCTCGGCCGCGTCCCGGCCGGTCTCACCGTCGCCGACGAACAGGGTCACGGTGCTGGTCAATACCGCCTCGCCGCGCTGGTTGCACACCACATTCTTTATCTGCAGCATATTGCGGCCGCGGACCTGCTCGAAGGCGTCGAGGGAGACATCGCAGCCGAGTCGATCACCGGCGACGATCGGCTGATGGAAGCGGAAGTGCTGGTCGGTCTGCACCAGTTGGCTGAGGTCGAATCCGACGGCGATCTCCTCCAGCAGCCGCTGCTGGGCTTTCATACCGACGGCCGAGGCGAAGGTCAGCGGCGCCAGGAGCCGCTCGAAACCCAGCGCTCGGGCGCCGGCCTCGGTGCGATGGGCTGGATGTCGATCTCGGACCACGGTGGCGAACTCGCGAATCTTCTCTCGCCCGACCTCGTAGAAGTCATCGGTTCGGTAGTGGTGCCCGACCATCGCCTGGACAAACATGGCCGGACGGGACAGCTCACAATTAGCAGTCGCCAGATTAACCATTCGGCTAACATACAGCAATCAACCGTGCGTGCACGCCGACATGCATACCTACGCCGAAATGGAAGGATGGCCTGCAGCCATAGCCCCAATGATCAACGGCCATAGACGATCTCACCGACGCACCGAAACGGTCCGGGCGCCCGCAATCGTCCCGCAAACCGGACGGGTGGTGACCTCGCACAGCCTTGACCGACCCTCACCAATCGAGCAAATCGCCTATAACAACCAGAGTGATATACAGCACACCTGCTCGCCTAAAAACTTCGTTAGCCGATGTAACGACTTTGGTTCCAGGCCGATATACCTGACGAGAGGGATGGCCAACCTGCTCGTAGTCACCACATCGAGTGGCGTCGACTCCGCCCAGCGGAGCCGCCCGGTCAGGAGAGTCCGATGCTCGTTCACCTGATGATTCTGGTAGTCGCCGCGCTTACGACGGCGATCCTCGCGGCGCATGGCGCCTACCGGGAGATCGCGCGGTCGCGCCGCTGCCCGATCGCACCCGGACTCCGCAAGTTCAGCACGGCACCGCTGCGCACCCGGACGGCCGAGGCCGTCGCCCGGACCGCGGAGGCGGTTCCCGCCGCCCGCATCCGGACCTGCCACACCTACCCCGAGGCCGCCTAGATTCGCCGGCCGTCCACCGGAATGGTTGTACTCGGAATGAGGGGGAACCCTGCCCTCGGAAGATCCGCGAGCAACCAACCGTATGGGAGCCGGACCAGTGAACATTCCCCGACTTGCCGCCGGTGCCGCAGTGACCGCGGCAACGGCGGCCACCACATTCACCTCCGCCGTCGCCTTCGCCGCACATCCGGCGCCCATCGCCGCGGGCGCCGTACCACCAGGGATGTACCACATCACCAAGGCCCCGGCGAACCTCATCGGATCCACACTCGACAACTGCGACCTGCAGGTTTTCCCGGACGGCAACACCGTATTGCTGCTGTGCCCGTCCTCGTCGCGAACGGGCCTGCAGAATGTCGGGGCTCCCGGCGAAACCTACATCTCCTTCGACGGCCAGCCCACCGGCATGAACCTGCGAGCCGACGATCCGAACCGCGCACACTGGAGCGGAACCGTGCAGCTCACCGGCACCCCGCTGGCCGCACCCGAACCGGTCGCGGGCATCGTGCTGAACCGGAGGTAAGCGCCGTAACCTGGTGACATGCCCGAGAGCACCAACGCCGCGCACGACGACGTCGGGGTCGCGGCCGAGATCCTCGCGGGCTTGCGAATCGCGGTGCTGACCGGCGCCGGACTGTCCACCGACAGCGGCATTCCCGACTATCGTGGCCCGGACTCACCGCCGCGTACCCCGATGACGTATCAGCAGTTCGTCGGCGATCCGGAGTTCAGACAGCGCTATTGGGCCCGCAACCATATCGGTTGGCGGAAAATGGATGCCGCGTGGCCGAATCCGGGACATCGGATCCTGGCCCGGCTCGAACGAACGGGTGTGGTGAGTGGGCTGATCACCCAGAATGTCGATCTGCTGCACACCAAGGCCGGACATCGCCGGGTGATCGACCTGCACGGCAGCTACGCCCGGGTGCGCTGCCTGAAATGCGACCGGCTCATCTCCCGGATGGCGCTGGCCGAGCGGCTCGAACAGGCCAATCCCGGATTCACCGAATCGGCCACCGCGACCGGTATCGAGGTGGCGCCCGACGCCGATGCGGTAGTGCGCGATACCGACTCCTTCCGGATGGTCGGCTGCGAACGCTGCGGCGGAATGCTGAAGCCCGATATCGTGTACTTCGGGGAGAATGTCCCGAAAGACCGGGCAGCCCAAGCCTTTTCGATCGTCGACGAGGCCGAGGCGATGCTGGTGGCGGGATCCTCGCTGACCGTCATGTCGGGTCTGCGCTTCGTCCGCCGGGCCGCGAAAGCCGGTAAGCCGGTGGTGATCATCAATCGGGGCGCGACCCGGGGTGATGAATTGGCCAGGGCCCGAATCGATTCCGGCTGCTCACCAACACTCGCGGTACTGGCCGACGCGTTGGCCTGACACGCTCCCGCACACAACGAAACGACCGGCCGGTGAGCCGAAACCCACCGACCGGTCGCGAGAGATATTTCAGTTCCAGCGCGACTTCGGCTGCGGCCGACCCGACTGGGACGAATTGGCGAGAAGTTCGATGTCCTCGAGGAATCGTTCGACGCTCTCGGACTTCGCTTCCGGCGTATTCACCCGGTTACGCACCTTCTCCTCGGCGATGGACAGCATCGCCGCGGACAGATCCGCTTCCAGATCCCGCACAGTCTGGCGACGCAGCTGCGCGAGCTGATCGTTGCCCTGCTTCTTGACCCGCTCGACCTCTTCCGCGGCCGAGTCACGCATCTGCGACACGATGTAATCGGCATCGGCATGGGCGTCGGCGCGAATCTGCTCGAGTTCGGTCTTGGCGTCGGCGACGGCCTTGTCGTAGGACTGTTTGGCCCGTTCCAGATCGCTGGCCGCCTGCTCGCTCTCGGTGAGCTGCTGGGCGATCGCATCCTGGCTCTTTTTCATCATCTTCTTCACCAGGGGCAGAAGCCACTTGACGAAGATGAAGACGATCACCGCGAAACCGAACAACTGGCTGAAGAAGATCGGCCAATCGAAGGTGATGTGGTAACCATCGGCGAGAATGCCGCCGCTGGTATGTGTCATTACGACTCCCGTCCCCTCCCGCCGCCGGCGGCACCGGCATGGCGACTGTCACCGACCACACGGTCGGCGAGGGTTTGTGCCAGCGGCTCGACCTCCGTGTGGAGCTCGGCCTTGACCCGATCTGCCTCGGCCCGCAGCTGTGTGGCGGACTCGGCGAGAATACCGTCGACCTCCCGTTGCGCCTGCGCGCGGTGGTCATCGATGATCGTGCGGCCCTCGGCCCGTGCCTCGTTGCGGATATCCGCGGCTTCGGTACGTGCCTGCTCCAGTACGGACTGGTACTTTTCCTCGGCCTCAGCGAAGGTCTGCTTAGCCTCTTTGGCGTTGGCAGCGGTCGCTTCGACCCGCTCCTCGCGTTCGGTCAAAACCTTGCGGACCGGTGGAACGACAAGGAACCAGATGACTCCGAGCACGATCAGGAAAATGATGAGCTCGACGAAGAAGGTGCCGTTGGGGATGAGGAAGTTATCCCCGGCGACCACATCGGTTCGCGCGGACATGATGCCGATTACTTACCGGGAGTCGCGAAGACGAACAGCGCCATGAAGGCCAGGTTGATGAAGTAGGCCGCCTCGACCAGACCGACGGTCAGGAAGAAGTTACCGCGCAACCGGCTCTCCGCCTCGGGCTGCCGGGTGACACCGTTGATCAGTGCCGAACCGGCCAGACCGTCACCGATACCCGCGCCGATGGCGCCACCGGCCATGATGAGGCCACCACCGATGAGGGCACCCTGGATGATCGACGCGCTTGCTGCATCTGCCATTTTTTCTTCCTGTTCTTCAACGTTGACCGATCGGCGAGCCGATCCGGATTGCGGTTCAGTGGTTTTCGTGCTCTAGCGACATGGACTGACTGAAGTAGAGGACCGTCAGCAGCGAGAAGATGAACGCCTGGATCGCGCCGACGAACAAGTCGAACATTTTCCAGAGTGCGTTCGGGCCCCACTCGATCCACGCCGGGAACAAAGCGATCACCGCGACCATCACGCCGCCGGCGAACATATTGCCGAACAATCGGAGCGAGAGCGACAGCGGCTTGGCGATCTCCTCGATGATATTGATCAATACCATCGGCCCCCAGCCGGTGTGGCCCTTCAACAATTGTTTGAAGTGTGTCAGCACACCGCGCCGCGCCATACCCGCCACGTGATAGAAGACGAAGACGAACAGCGCGAGTGCGTAGACGAAGTTGACGTCCGAGGCCGGCGGCGAGAAGAACTCGCCCTTACCGTATTGGACCGGCAGCACCGACAGCCAGTTCGACAGCAGGATGAAGGTGAAAAGCGTTACGCCGAGCGGCAATACGAAGGGGGCTACCTTCATGCCGATCGCCGACTCCACCTGATCGCGCATCTGGCTGGTGACGGTTTCGAAGAACAGCTGCACACCATTCGGAACCCCGGAGGTGAGCTTGGCCCGCAGAATCAACGCCAGGACGATCACGATCAGCGCGGCGATCGAGGTCGCGATGATGGTGTCCAGGTTGAATGTCATTCCCAGCATGTGCAGGGTGGCGTGTTCGCCGACCTTGATCTTCGGTTCGGGCGCTTCCTCCGCCAGGATCATCGTTGCAGTATTGACGCTCATGGCTGTTGGCGGAGCCCTTTCCACTCGGGCACAACTGTGTGCAGCACGAGGACGACTTGGAATAACGCGAGTCCGAAGAAGATACCAATTCCGTTGGGCCGCGTCAGAAATGCCACGACAATCGCCAGCACGGTGACGATGACCAGGCGGACAGCGGTCGACACGGCCAGTATCGATTTACTGGGTGTCTCGGCGCGGGTGATACCGGTAACCGAACGCAGGGTCAGCTGGGCGTTGGCCCAGCCCAAACCGAGGCCGATGCAGATGAATACACCCAGCATCAGCCGACCCAAGGGCCCGGTCACCATCAACGCCAGCACGCCGAACGCGAGCGCGAACAGGCCCGCACGGCGCAACCGGAGCTTATCGATATTCACCTCGAGACCACCATCGCCGCCATCTCACCTCGTAGTAGGTCGTGATCGAGGGTTAGCTTACACATACCAACCTTCTTGCGTTACAGCGCCTTTTGATCTTCGTATACTCGATCTTGAATTTTCGACTCCGGCCGCTGGACGCGCCTGGCCGGTCACCTGTCAGCAATCGCCATTGGCGCCCGAAAACGGTGCGTTGACCTGGTGATCTTGAAATCGGCGGTCGCATGCTCGGCTGATCAGCAACAGTAATCAGATCGTCAAGAGCCGATCTTTAAATGGTAATAATCGAGCCTCCGGAGGGGCGATCAGCCCCTCCGGCCGCGGCCGTCCGATCGGCGGCGGGTCGGCCGCGCCGCGAACGTGCGCACTCCTTATATATAGGGGGTGAGCTGCGCGCGGAGTTGCCGGGGTACCGTGCGCGGCGTCGCCGGGTGTCGGGTACGGCCCGGCGGCCATGGATGCCGTATTCGTCCCGAATATGCGATACAAACGCGAAATCCCGTGTCCGACCGGGGATTCGCGGACATTTCACCGAGTAGGGGTTACGGTATCCGGTGCTGGGTATCACACC
>JAFMQT010000208.1 GCA_017354515.1 Nocardia sp.
CTGATCGAGGCGCAGGGCGGCCGTTGTCATTTCGTGGACCGCCCGCCGGATATGTACACCGAGGCGCCGCGGCTGGCGGCCGAATGCGGCGGCCATTATATGGACCAGTTCACCTATGCCGAGCGGGCCACCGACTGGCGCGGGAACAACAACATCGCCGAATCGATCTATCAGCAGCTGATGCTCGAGGATCATCCGATTCCCGAGTGGATCGTGGTCGGCGCGGGGACCGGCGGCACCAGCGCCACGATCGGCAGATATATCCGCTATCGGCGGCACACCACCCGGCTGGCGGTGGTGGATCCGGAGAATTCCGCCTTCTACGGCGGTTATGAGCTGGGCGATGCCGGGTTTCAGACCGGTATGCCCTCCCGGATCGAGGGGATCGGGCGGCCCCGGGTGGAGCCGTCGTTCGTCGGGCAGGTGGTCGACCGGATGATCGAGGTGCCCGACGCTGCGTCGATCGCGGCTTGCCGGCATGCTAGCCAGGCGCTGGGACGACGGGTGGGCGGTTCCACCGGGACCAACCTGTGGGGAGCTTGCGCGCTGCTCGCCGAGATGCTCGCCGCGGGCCGCCGCGGCAGTGTGGTGACGCTGCTGTGCGACGGTGGGGATCGTTATGCCGGAACGTATTTCGATGATGCGTGGGTTTCGCGGCAGGGGCTGGATCTGAGCGCGGCCCATCGCGTTCTGGCCGAATTCACGAAGTCCGGTACCTGGTCCGGCTGACCACTCCCGTTCCATTCGCCGTCGGCGAACATCCGTTGTGTCAATTTTTATTGACGTACGGCGAGTGTCAACGTAAATTGACATACATGAGTGAGACGACAACGCTGGCGGCCGCGGCCGGCAGTCCCGATCCGCAGATCGGGCTGCGTGCGGTACTCGCATTGCGGCGTCTGGCCGAGCGACTAGAGGCGATTCAGGTGGCCAATGCCCGCGATCAGGGCTGGTCCTGGCAGGCCATCGCCGACGCACTCGAGGTCAGTCGGCAGGCGGTGCATCAGAAATACAACCGGAGAGGCGGAATTCGCTGATGTTCGAACGATTTGCCCAGGCGGCTCGGGCCGCGATCGTGGACGCGCAGGAAGAGGCCCGCGAATTGCGTTCGCGCAGTATCGATGTCGAGCACGTCCTGCTGGGGTTGACGATGTGCCCGGATAAGGAACTGCGAAAGGTGCTGGAAGCCAACGGTGTCACCGCCGAGCGTATTCGCCGATCGCTACCGGACCGGACGCGTGCGCGTGATTCGCTCGGGGACGAGGATGCGGAGGCATTGCGGTCGATCGGTATCGACCTCGATGCCGTGCGCGAGAGTGTGCAGGCCAATTTCGGTGCCGGCGCCTTCGATGCGCCGCCGGTCCCGGACGGTCCGAAGAGTCGATTCCGGCGCGGCGGCGGGATGAGTTTCGGGCACATCCCCTTCACCAAGGACGCCAAGAAAGTCCTGGAACTGTCGCTGCGCGAGGCACTCGCGCGCGGAGACGCCAGTATCGAGGCAGGTCATATGCTGCTCGGGATCCTGCGCGCCGCCAATCGCACCACCCGCGAACTACTCGGCGGCCAGGAAGGGATCACCCGCCTGCGCGATGCCACCCACGCACTCCTCGACCGTGCCGCCTGATGGGGCGGCCGGCGGCGGCAGCGGAGCGTTACTACGTAAGCCGCCCCATCAAGCGCGAGTCGATACAGCCTGATGCGGTGGTCGGAAATCGGGCATTTTCCCCGCTAGCATTGGTGCATGGCTCTTTTGCTCCGGCTGGTCATCAACGCGGTCGCGATCTGGCTGGCGTCGGTCTGGGTGACCAAGATCCACCTGATCTATCCGCCGGATGCCGGTACCTGGGGCAAAGTCCTGGTGGTGGTCTGCGTGGCGCTCGTCTTCGGTCTGGTCAACGCGCTGATCAAGCCGATCATCAAACTGCTGTCACTACCGCTGGTGGTCCTCACACTGGGGCTGTTCCTGCTGGTGATCAATGCGCTGATGCTGTGGCTGACCGCCAAGATCACCGAAACCTCCCAGTACGGGTTGCGGATCGATGGATTCGCGGCGGCGTTCATCGGCGCGATCATCGTGACCGTGGTGAACTGGGTGCTCGGAATTCTGGTGCCCGAGGGTGGCCGGGACTGAACGACCCGGCACCGAGATGCCCCCCGGCACCGAGATGTGCTGCGCCCGACCAGGTGTCAGCCGAAGGCCAGCGCCACCGCGGTCAGCAGCGACCAGACGAGCATGGCCAATCCGGTATCGCGCAGCGACCCGATCAGGCCGGGACCCTGCTGACCGGCGCGAACGGGTGTGTTGGAGCGGATCGCCAGCGGTATCGCGAGCAGTGCGGCCAGTGCCCACGGGGTGCGGATCGCCAGCGCGACGGTGGCCACGAACGGCACGATCATCAACCCCAGATGCAGTGTGCGCGTTCGGGTATCGCCCAATTTCACCGCGAGGGTGGTCTTCCCGGATTCGGTATCGGTGGGGATATCGCGCAGGTTGTTGGTGACCAGGACCGCACTGGAGAACGATCCGACCGCGACCGCGCCGACGACACCGGCCCAATCCACCCGCAGCGCCTGTACGAATTGGGTGCCAAGCACCGCGACCAGGCCGAAGAACACGAATACCGCGATCTCACCGAAACCGCTGTAGCCGTAGGGTTTCGCACCTCCGGTGTAGAACCACGCCCCGGCCAGGCAGGCCGCGCCGATCAGCAGCAACCACCACGCGGTGGTCGCCGCGAGTACCAGTCCGAAGATCGCACCGAGCCCGAGGCAGGCGATCGCCGCACCGCGCACCGCGGCCGGGCTCGCCAGTCCGGAACCGACCAGGCGCAGCGGACCGACCCGGTCGTCATCGGTACCGCGAATTCCGTCGGAGTAGTCGTTGGCGAAGTTGACACCGATGATCAGGGCCAGTGCGACCAGCAGGCTCAGCAGCGCCTTCCACCACACCGCCGCATCCAGCGATGCCGCGGCACCCGTTCCGACCAGGACCGGGGCGATCGCATTGGGGAGCGTCCGCGGACGGGCACCTTCGAGCCATTGTGCAGCACTTGCCATAGCGACCCAGCCTAATGGCAGGTGGCCGGCGGCGGGAGCGGAGCGGTCGTGAACAGTCAATATACTTCCGATATATCGACATATGTTCTAATGGGTGGTGGCGGGGGTGTGCGGCACCCGCGATGTCCGAAATCGATTCGACCGTTCCCCTACGATTGTGATGGCATGTTTCCTGTTCAGAGCGGCTCCGCGGAGGTCGGGATGACAGCTACCCGACCGGGTGGGGCGTGGGATGCGGCGATCGCCGGCATCGAGGTGCGCGTGGCGCTGCTGGGTGAGATCGCGCTGCGCCGGGACGCGGAGCTGGTCGCGGTCCCCGGTGGCCGAGCGCGACTGCTGGTCGCGGCGCTGGCCACGCATCCGGGGCGCAGCCGCAGCGCACACGCCCTGATCGAGGACATCTGGGGCGGGCAACCGCCGAAGGCTCCGATGAACGCGCTGCATACGCAGGTCTCGCGGCTGCGATCGCTACTTCCCGAGGGGGCGCTGGAAATCGGCCCCGCCGGCTATCGGCTGCTGCTGCCCGCGGCCCAGGTCGATCTGAGCCTGGCCCACGACCTCGAACAGGCCGCACGCGCGAACTGCGCGGACAGCGACTGGCACGGCTGCCTGCGGATCATCGCCGCGGCGCGCGCACTCTGGCGCGGTGAGCCCGGCGCCGACCTCCCGGACGGTCCGGTGGCCGATGAACTGCGCGAACTCGCGCAGTCGCGATGGGCGGCGCTGGACCGACTGGAACTGACGGCTCGCGAAGGCGCCGGCGATATTTCCGGAGCCCTCGCCCTGGCGCGCCGGGCCGCGGCCGCCGAACCCCTCGATGAACCCACCCACGCCACCCTGATGCGATTGCTCGCCGCCGCCGGACGGGCCAACGAGGCGCTGGAGACCTTCGCCGCGCTGCGCGGCCGCTTGGGTGAGGAGCTGGGCACCGATCCTGGCCCGGCGCTGGTCGCCCTGCATACCGCGATCCTGCGCGGTGAGTTACCGGTCCCGGTCGCCAGGAACTCATCCGAATCGCTACAGACGATGGAATACGGTGCGGGCCGGCCGGATCCGGCGAGTCAGGATGGCGCGACCGCCGCGCTCGGACTGCGCGCGGCGCCGAATCCGCTGCTCGGCCGGGACGGTGATCTGGCGGCGTTGGAGAAACTCACCGGCGAGTTCCGGGTAACGACCATCTCCGGCCCCGGCGGTACCGGCAAGACCCGGGTCGCCAATGAACTGGGTATGCGAGTGGCGCACCGGCAATCGGTCGCGCTGGTCGAATTGGCTTCGCTGCGAGCCGATCACGAAGGCTCCGCCGCCGACCGTTCGGCGGCGACCTGCGCGGACATCGAGGCGGCGATCGGCGCGGTGCTCGGGGTCGGGGACTACTCGCGCGATACGAACGTGCTGCGCCGCCGTCGCACCGCCGACGGCCGGCGGCGGCTGCGCGAGGCGCTCACCCTGCGCCCGACGCTGCTCATTCTGGACAACTGTGAACATCTCATCGACGCGGTCGCCGAGGTGGTCGCGGATCTGGTCGGCAGCTGTCCGCAGTTGACGGTGGTGACCACCAGCCGGGCGCCGCTGTCGATCACCGCCGAGACCGTCTACCCGCTACCGCCACTGGCCATCGATAGCCACGGATCCCCGGCCACGGAACTGTTCGTCAGCCGCGCTCACGCGGTGCGGCCGTCGGCACGCCTGGACCCGGAGGTGGTGGCCCGGCTGTGCCGCACCCTGGACGGTCTGCCGCTGGCGATCGAGCTGGCCGCGGCCCGCATCCGCACCATGAGCGCCGAGGAGATCGAAACCCGGCTCGAACACCGCTTCGCACTGCTGCGTTCGGGTGACCGCAGTTCACCGCAGCGGCATCGCACCCTGCACGCGGTGATCGAGTGGAGCTGGAATCTGCTCGAACCCGAGCAGCGGATCGCGTTGCGCCGGCTGTGCCGATTCCCGGCCGGATTCACCCTCGACGCAGCGGAATATGTTGTAGGGAAAGATGATTCGACCGACGCGGTCGCGGCGGTGGACGGTCTCGCCGCCCAATCGCTGCTGACGGTTCTGGCCGATGACAACACCGGCGCCACCCGATTCCGGATGCTGGAAACGGTCCGCGAATTCGGTGAGGAACAGCTCGCCGCCGCCTCCGAAACCGATCTGGTCATGGATCGGATGTGCGTCTGGGCCCGGGAATTCGCCTTCGACGCCGCCCGGCGCTACGACGGCCCGGATCAGGTGGACGTGGTACTCGCGGTGGGCGCCGAACTCGACAATCTGCTCGCGGTCATGCGGTACGCGATCGATATCGGTGATGCCCGCACGGTGCGCGCGGTCTTCGGAGTGGTTTCGGTGCTGTGGATCATGCGTGGTGCGCACGCGGAGATGATCACCTGGGCCCCTCGGATCATGGCGGTTCCGGCTACCGGAGTGCCGAGTAGTCGGGTCGAAGCGGATCTCGAGATCGTGAGCGGGGTGCTGCTCGTCCTGCATCTGGGCTTCGCGGAGGCCGGATTGCGTCCGATCGCGGTGGTGCGATCGCGGATCCGGCGCATCCTGGCCTCGGATATCGAATCGCACCCCGGTGTCGGATATCTGGGTGGACTGTTGTGCCTGCGGGTCTCGGTGCCACGGGCGATGCGCTACCTGGCCGCCGGTGTCCGGTCGGCCGATCCGGAAATTCGCGGGGTGGCGCTGTTCGCTCGTGCGAATCTGCGGGAGAACGCGAGCAATTACGCCGGTTCGCTGCGCGATGCCGCCGAGGCGCTGCGGATTTCCGAACCCCGTGATGTCTGGGGTACCGCGATGGCCCTCGCCCATATCGGCCAGATGTCCTCGCAGATGGGGCATTACGCGGAGGCGGTCGGCTATTTCGGCCGGGCGGTGGACTCGCTGCAGCGGCTGAGCAGTATCGAGGAGGGCGTGGAACTGCGCAGTTTCCGGGCGGTCGCGATGGTCGGCGCCGGACAGCTCGAGCAGGCCCGCGCGGAACTGGATGCGGCGCTGGAGATCATCGACGGCGGAAACGACGGCAATCTCCCACTCACCCAGCGTAATCCGCGCCGCGGTGTGGTGATGGCCGGGCTCGCCGAGTACGAATTGGCCACCGGTGATACCGATGCCGGCCTGCGCGACTTCCGGAACAGTCTGGAACTTGTCGGCTGGCCCACGATGTCCGACCCGGGGCCGGGCGACATCCTGACCGCGGCGGCGGTATTGAGCGCGCACGTTCTCAACGATCGGACCGATCTCGTGCCCGTCCTGGCCAAGCAACTGGTCGATTCCACGGCGGCGCGGATGATCGTCAATGTCGATATCCCGCAGCTCGGCGGTGCGGGATGTGCGGTCGGCTCGTATCTCGCGGCGACCGGGATCGATCCGCGGCTGGGGTTGACCTTGCTGGTCCTGGGGATCAGAGCGGCCGGTCGGCAGGACTTTCTGTCGCTGCTGTGGCACCGGCATCTGGACCTGCTCCGCGGCATCGTGGGCGCCGATGCGGTGGCGGTGGCGCAGCACGGTGTCGCCAGGGTCAGCCGCCGGCGGGCAGCGGATCGGATCATGGCGACCTTCCGCACACTGAGTGCGACCCTGCCGGAATAAACTCGCCGAACGCATCCGGCCCCACCGGCTCGAACCGGTGGGGCCGAAACGCGTTGCGGCACTGTGGGATCGAACGTTCGGATTCAGGCCTTGCGCATATACATCCGCACGGTGAGTGGAGCGAAGATCAGCACCACGACCGCCGCACCCAGGAGCGACCAGCCCAGATGTGAGCTGGCGAAATTACCGTCGTTCATCAGATCCCGGCACGCGTACACCAGATGGGTGACCGGGTTGATGTTCACGAAGGTCTGCATCCAGCCCGGCATGGTCTTGACCGGGACGAACGCACTGGACATGAAGGTCAGCGGGAACAGGATCATCATCGAGGTGCCCTGGACCGCGGAGGCGCTCTTCATCAGCACGCCCATCAGCGCGAAGATCCAGCTCACCGCGAACGAGCAGACCACGATCACCACGGCCGCGGCGATCACGCCGACCGCCCCGCCGCCGGGACGGTAGCCCATGATCAGACCCATCGTGATGGTCAACACGGTGGCGATGCCATAGCGGACCATATCGGCGGTGAGGGCGCCGGCCAGCGCCGAGATCCGTGCGATGGGAAGGGATTTGAAGCGGTCGAAGACGCCCTTGTCCATATCCTCGCGGAGCTGGGTTCCGGTCACGATCGAGGTCGTGATCACCGTCTGCACCAGAATTCCGGGGATGATGACGGGCAGGTAGGAATGGACGTTGCCGGAGATCGCGCCGCCGAAGATGTAGGTGAACATCAGCGTGAAGATGATCGGCTGGAAGGTCACGTCGAACAGCTGCTCGGGATTGTGCTTGATCTTCAGCACTCCGCGATAGGCCATGGTCAACGAATTGGCGATCGCCTGGCGGATCGGAATGCGGTTGCGCACGTCCGGAATCGTGGCCCGGACCGTGGTGCGGCCGGTGGCCGGCGCGGGGAGGGTGGTGGTCACAGTATGTCCTTCTTAAGTGGCGGGAAGTGGTTCGGGTCAGGCCGCATCGGTGTCGGAATCGGCTGCGGGGTCCTC
>JAFMQT010000209.1 GCA_017354515.1 Nocardia sp.
GGTGCTGCCCGAGCCGGTGGTGCTGGCCGGGATCGTGATGTTCAACGTCGTGCATCACGGCGGCGGGCACGTGCATCGCGGCACCGACGGCGGTCTGGTGGTGGCCGCGCATCCGGCGCTGGACCGGTTCGTGCCGCTGTTCGAGCGCGCCGGTCTGGCGCTCGATCGCCGCGCGGACCTGCTTCCGGTGCAGTGGGCGAAACTGCTGCTCAACCTGAACAACGCGGTCAATGCCCTGTCGGGGATCCCATTGCGCGCCGAACTCGAGACCCGGGATTTCCGGCGCTGCCTGGCGCTGGCTCAGACCGAGGCGTTGCGAGTGCTGGCCCGCGCGCGGATTCGCCCGGCGAGTCTGACGGCGTTGCCGCCGCGGCTGATGGCGCGGGTGCTGCCGGTGCCCGATGTGATCTTCACCCGGGTGGCCGGCCGGGTACTGAACGTCGATCCGCAGGCCCGCTCGTCGATGGCCGATGATCTGGCGCTGGGCCGGCGTACCGAAATCGATTGGCTGTGCGGGGAAGTCGTGCGTCTGGGCCGTGCGGTGGGGGTGGCGACGCCGGTGAATTCGCGGCTGGTCGAATTGATCCGGTCCGCCGAGGACGGCGGCGAGGCGACCTGGCAGGGTGCGCGGCTGTTGCAGGAGTTGCGGCGCGGCGATAGTTCCCAGCATGTCCGGTAACATCGGACTCACAACAGTCTTGGGAGGTTTTTTCGATGGGTTCATTGAGCCCCACGCACTGGGTGATCATTGCGTTGGTGATCTTGGTGCTGTTCGGCGCCAAGCGGCTGCCCGATGCCGCCCGAGGTCTCGGCCGTTCCTTGCGCATCTTCAAAACCGAGATGAACGAGATGCATTCCGAGGGTTCGGGTTCGCAGGGCCAGTCGGCGGCGCCGACGCAGTCCGCACCGGGCGAACTGCCCTCAGGGCAGTCGGCCAACCCGGCCGCGCAGGCCGATAAGGATCACCACAAGGCCTGATCCGGCACACAGATCCGGCCGCATCCACCGCGCCCGCGGATGCGGCCGGGCGTCGAGCGGGCGTTTCTCATCCGGATCCGGTCAGGTGATCAGCGAGGCAAGCACATCCATGCGCATTCCGTTCGACCCCCGGCGCTCGCGGCGCAGGACCAACCCCGACGGCACCATGTCGTTGGTCGAACATCTGCAGGAGTTGCGCTCGCGGCTGCTCAAGGCGCTGGTGGCGATCGCGGTGACCACCGTGCTCGGATTCCTGTGGTACTCGCACGGCTGGTTGGGAGTCGACAGTCTGGGCGAGATCCTGCGCGGACCGTACTGCCGGCTGCCGGCCTCCCATCGTGCCCAGTTGACCGCCGACGGGGCCTGCCGATTGCTGGCTACCGCGCCGTTCGAGCAGTTCATGCTGCGTTTCAAGGTCGCGCTCACCGCGGGTGTGGTGCTGGCCTCACCGGCGTGGCTGTATCAGGTGTGGGCGTTCATCACTCCGGGCCTGTACGTCAAGGAGCGTCGGTACGCGGTCGGGTTCGTGGTCTCGGGGGCGGCGTTGTTCGTGGCCGGCGCGCTGCTGGCCTACTGGGTGGTGGCGCACGCGCTGAGCTTCCTGATGGGGATCGGCAGCAATGTGCAGATCACGGCGCTCAGCGGTAGTCAGTACTTCGGGTTCATCATCAAGCTGCTGATCATCTTCGGGGTCAGTTTCGAGACGCCGCTGCTGATTGTCGGGTTGAACCTGGTCGGCGTGCTGAGTTATGCGCGACTGAAGAAGTGGCGCCGGGGCATGATCTTCGGGCTGTTCGTCTTCTCGGCGATCGTCACCCCGCAGGACCCGTTCTCGATGCTGGCCCTGGCCGCCGCGCTGACCGTGCTGTTCGAGGTCGCGGTGCAGGTGGCCCGGCTCAACGACCGCGCGCGGGCCAAGCGCGGCGAGGACTGGAGTGCGCTGTCGGACGAGCAGGCCTCACCGCTGGGCGCGCCGGGCGGCGTCGGCGGTGTGACGCCGGTCGATCCGGCCACGCCGGTGACCGCGTCCGGCCCGGTCGCCCCGAGTGCGGCACCGAAAACCCAGCGACCGCTGTCGGATTACTCCGATACGCTCTGAGCGTGGGAGAACCGTCGCTGATCGGCGAACTCGACGCCTTCGCCGCCGAGCTGAAATTTTCGCTGGACCCGTTTCAGCAGCAGGCCTGTGCGGCGCTGGCGGGCGGTCACAGCGTGCTGGTGTGCGCGCCGACCGGTGCGGGCAAGACCGTGGTGGGCGAATTCGCGGTCCATCTGGCCCGGGTCTCGGGTGGGAAATGCTTCTACACGACCCCGATCAAGGCGCTGTCGAATCAGAAGTACGCGGATCTGGTCGAGCGGTACGGGCGCGGCCAGGTCGGTCTGCTGACCGGCGATCAGTCGATCAACCCGGACGCCTCGGTCGTGGTGATGACCACCGAGGTGCTGCGCAATATGCTCTACGCCGGCTCGGACGCCCTGCACGCGCTGTCGTTCGTGGTGATGGATGAGGTGCACTATCTGGCCGACCGGTTCCGCGGCGCGGTGTGGGAGGAGGTGATTCTGCATCTGCCGCCGGAGGTGCGACTGGTCAGCCTGTCGGCGACGGTCAGCAACGCCGAGGAGTTCGGCGCGTGGATGGAAGCGGTGCGCGGGGATACCACCGTGATCGTCGACGAGACCCGGCCGGTTCCGCTGTGGCAGCACGTCATGGTCGGCCGCCGCATGTTCGACCTGTTCGACCGCGATTCCAGCGATCAGAAGGTGCTCGTCGACGAGGATCTGGTGCGCTACATCAAACATCGGCAGGCCACCGATCGGGTCGAGGGCTGGGGTGGTCCGCGTCAGCGCGGGGGTTCGCGGCGCGGATTCCGGCCACTGCCGCGTCCGGAGATGCTGGCCAAACTCGATGAGGAGGGCCTGCTTCCGGCCATCACCTTCATTTTCAGCCGCGCCGGGTGCGATGGTGCGCTGGCGCAGTGCTTGCGGTCGCGGCTGGATCTGAGCCGCGAGGTCGACGCCGGGGAGATCGAGGCGGTGATCGAGCGCCACACCGGTGATCTGCCGCGCTCGGACCTGGATGTGCTCGGCTACTGGGAGTGGCGGGAGGCGCTGCTGCGCGGTCTGGCCGCCCACCACGCCGGAATGCTCCCGGCATTCCGGCATACCGTCGAGGAGTTGTTCGTGCGAGGTTTGGTCCGCGCGGTCTTCGCCACCGAAACTCTCGCCCTGGGCATCAATATGCCGGCCCGCACGGTGGTGCTGGAGCGGCTGGTGAAATTCAACGGCGAAACCCACGCCGAGCTCACCCCGGGTGAGTACACACAGCTCACGGGCCGCGCCGGCCGTCGCGGTATCGATATCGAGGGGCATGCGGTGGTGATGTGGACCCCCGATGTCGATACCAGCGCGGTCGCCGGCCTGGCCTCCACGCGCACCTATCCGCTGCGCAGTTCGTTCCGCCCCGGCTACAACATGTCGATCAACCTGATCGACCGGATGGGCGCCGACGAATCGCGAGCCCTGCTGGAACGCTCGTTCGCGCAGTTCCAGGCGGATCGTTCGGTGGTCGGGATGGTTCGCGGGATCGAACGCAACGAGGCCGCGATGCGCAAGGTGCGTTCCCAGATCGGTGATGACGGGCTGTTCGAATATCTGGCCCTGCGCGACCGGGTCAAACAGCGCGAACGCGACCTGGAGCGGCAGGGCCGGGCCGATCGGCGCGGCGCGGCGGTGGCGTCGCTGACCTCGCTGCGGCGCGGTGATGTGGTCGCCATTCCGACCGGCCGCCGGCAGGGGCTGGCGGTGATTCTGGAACCCGATGGCTCATCGGGTGATCCGCGTCCGCTGGTACTGACCGCCGATACCTGGGCCGGTCGTGTCTCGGCCGCCGATTTCCCCACGCCGGCACAGCCGCTGGGCCGGATGCGCCTGCCCCGGCACGTGGATCATCGCACCGCGCGTACCCGCAAGGATCTGGCTTCGGCGTTGCGCAGCACCGGAATCGAGGTCCCGGGGCGCGGCCGGCGCAGCGGGAAACGGGCCCGTGCCGCCGACGATCGTCAGCTGGCGACGCTGCGGCGCGCCCTGCGCGCGCATCCGGCGCATACCCGCCCGGATCGGGAGCAGCTGGCCCGCCTGGGCGAACGGTATGCCCGCCTGGAACGCGAAACCGAATCGATGCGGCAGAAGGTCGCGGCGACCACGAATTCACTGGCCCGCACCTTCGACCGGATCCTCGCTCTGCTGGGTGAGCGCGGCTATGTGGCCGAGGGCGAGGTCACCGCGGAGGGCCGTCGGCTGGCCCGCATTTACACCGAGGCCGATCTCGTTGTGGCCGAATGCCTTCGGGAGGGATTGTGGCGCGGACTGGGGGCGGCCGAACTCGCGGCGGTGGTTTCGGTGCTGGTCTTCGAGTCGCGTCAGGAGACCGGCGGATTTCTCGGGCCGACCGGCCCCACCGAACCGGTACGCCGGGCGGTGGGCGCCACGATCGGGGTGTGGAGCCGGTTGCGCACCGATGAGGCCCGGCACAAACTGCCGCCGACCAGGGAACCGGATCCGGGCTTCATCAACGGAATCCACAAGTGGGCACGCGGCGACAGTCTTGCCGATTCACTGCTGGCCAGTGGCGATCAGGGCACCGCGCTGTCGGCGGGTGATTTCGTGCGGTGGTGCCGGCAGGTGATCGACCTGCTCGATCAGATCCACCAGACCGCCGACGACCCGGAAGTGGCCGCCACGGCCGCCAAGGCGGTGCGCGGTATCCGGCGTGGCGTTGTGGCGGTGGACGCCGCGTAGAGCCCTCCGCTGTGATTTGATGATGGGCGGCACCGACCGTGGTGAGGAGCCTGATCACCTCACGCGGGGGGAAGTGGGACGACGAGGAGTGGAGGCACGCACATGAGCGGCCCGTACGGACCGAACGAAACCCCCGGGCAGGGGGAGGAAGCCGGCGCGGATCCGACCCAGCAGTGGTCGGGGCAGCCGCAGCCCGGCCAGCCCTCGCCGCCATGGGGTACCCCACAGCAGTCTCAGCAGTCCGGTGCCCAGCCGCAGTGGGGGCAGTCCGGCCCGTCGCAGCAGCAGTGGGCACCGCCCGGTCAGCAGTCGGCCCAGCCCGGTCAGCAGCCGGGGCAGGCGCAGTGGGGTCAGCAGAACTCGTCGCCGTCGTGGCCGCAGCAGCCGCCGCCACAGGGCGCGCCCTGGGAGGCGACTCAGCAGGCCGCTCAGCATCCCGGGCAGCCGCAGTGGGGGCAGGCGGGCCAGCAGCCGTGGGGCCAGCAACAGCCCCCGCAGTGGGGTCAGCAGCACGGCCAGCCGCAGCAGCAGTGGGGGAACGTCCCCGAACCCCAGCTGACCACCACTCCGGCGAAGAAGTCCAAGAAGGGTCTGCTCTTCGGCGGGGTCGGCCTGCTCGTCGTCGTCTTGGCCGTGGTGCTCGCAGTCGTCTTCCTCAGCAACGACGAACTCGACAACAAGGCCGTTCAGGACGGCGTGCAGAAGGTCCTGAAGGACTCCTACGGGATCGACGACGTGCAGAATGTCAGCTGCCCGTCCGGTCAGGAAGTCAAGGTCGGTAACAGCTTCGACTGCTCGCTGAAGGTCGGCGGCGAGCAGAAGAAGGTCACCGTCAAGGTCACCAAGGACGACGCCACCTACGAGGTGGGTCGTCCGAACTGATCGTTGCGGTCAGGCCCACGGCGTGATGCAGGCGGTCAGGCCTGCGGCGCTACTCCCGCGAGGGCGGTGGTGAGCCTGCTGATCGGGCTCTCGGCGTTGTAGGCCTGCGCGAGTACGGACAGTCGCCCCGGATCGACGGGACCGGCGGGCAGCCGATCGGTGCCCGACACCTGGACCTCGGCTCGGCGCTCGACCCTGACCACCCGAGCCGCGGCGGTCAGATAGTCCTGGGCGGCAATGAGTTTCGCGCGCACACCGCGCGCCATCTCGGATCCGGGGTCGGCCGCCGCGGCCATCAACGCCTCCAGGGTGCCGAACCGCGAGATCAGGGTGGCGGCGGATTTGTCCCCGATCCCCGCCACGCCCGGCAATCCGTCGGAGGCGTCGCCGCGCAGCGTCGCCATATCGGCGTACGCGGGTCCGGCATTGACCTGTGGCACACCGTATTTCGCGGCGACCTCGGCCGGGCCGTACAGTTCCGCCTTGGCCAGGCCGCGGCCGACGTAGAACACCCGCACCGGCGGGGGATCGGCACGCACCAGCTGCAACAGATCGCGGTCGCCGCTGACCACGACCACCTCGTCGGCGTGTTCGGCGGTCGCGAGGGTCGCGATCACATCGTCGGCCTCGTAGCCTTCGGCCCCCGCGGTGGCGATTCCGGCCGCCGCCAGCACCTCGGCGATCATTTCGACCTGCGGGGTGAGGGTATCGGGGACCTGCTCGGCGCCCGGCGCGGCATCGTCGGCCGTGGCCAGCCGATGTGCCTTGTACGAGGGGACCAGTGCGACCCGGAACTGCGGCCGCCAGTCCAGGTCCAGGCATACCACCAGCCTGCTCGGCCGGTGGCGGGTGATCAGCGCGGCGACCATATCGGTGAATCCGCGCAGCGCGTTGACCGGACGTCCGTCCGGGGCGGTGATCTTCTCCGGAATCGCGAAGAACGCACGGAACCACAGGCTCGCACCGTCGAGCAGCAGCAGCGGTCCGGAACTCGAGGTCGGCATGGATGCGACGCTACCGGGACCGGACCGATGGCCGTGCGCGGGTCCTGCCGGCAGGTAACGTCATAACCTATGAGCGCGCATACGCAGACACGGTTCGGTGCCGAAATCTACGGCAGGCGGCTGGAGCGGGCGGCGGCGCTGGCTCGAGGTGCGCATCTGGACGCACTGCTGATCACGCCGGGCCCGGACTTCCAGTATCTGCTCGGGTCGACCGCGCAATCGTTCGAGCGGCTCACCTGTCTGGTCATCCCGGCCAGCGGCCAGACCGCGTCGGTGGTGGTGCCGAAGCTCGAGGTGGCGGCGCTGGCCGATTCGGCGGTCGCCGATCTCGGGGTGGCGCCGGTGCCGTGGGTGGACGGCGTGGATCCGTACGGGCTGGTGAAGTCCACGCTCAACGCCGGCGCGCGGGTCGCGGTCGACGACCACATGCCGGCCCTGCATCTGCTGCCGATCGCCGACGCCCTGACGGCGCTGCCGGTGTCTGCCACCCCGATCCTGCGGGAACTGCGGATGATCAAGGACGACGCCGAGATCGAGGCGCTGCGCCGCGCCGGGGCGGCCATCGATCGGGTGCATGCCCGCATGGGGGAGTGGTTGCGTCCCGGGCGGACCGAGGCCGAGGTCGCCGCCGACATCACCGATGCCCTTGCCGAGGAGGGGCACGACCGCGCCGAGTTCGTGATCGTGGGCAGTGGCCCGCACGGCGCCATCCCGCATCACGAACATTCCGAGCGGGTCATCGAATCCGGTGATGTGGTGGTGATCGATATCGGCGGACCGGTGGGCCCCGGCTATTTCTCCGACTGCACCCGCACCTATGTGCTGGGGCAGCCCGATCCCGAGATCGCCGAACGGATTGCCGTACTCGAGGCCGCCCAAGCCGCGTCGGTCGCCGCGGTGCGGCCGGGCGTGAGCGCCGAATCCGTGGACGCCGCGGCCCGGAACCTGTTGTCCGAGGCTGGATTCGGT
>JAFMQT010000029.1 GCA_017354515.1 Nocardia sp.
TTTCTGCTCACAGCAGCGGCAGCCGGTGCGTGACGCGACTACTGGGCGTCGAAGGCGCGGGCGCGCAGGGACCGTTCGATACCGGCCTTGCCCTCGATCACCAGGCGGCGCAGCGCCGGCGGATGTTCTCCGGACAGGAACTTGTCTGCGGCCGCGACCGCTTCCGCGCTGATCGCCCAGTGCGGGTACAGGCCGATCACCACGGTCTGGGCGACCTCACTGGACCGGCGCTCCCACACCGAGGCGATCTCGTCGAAATAGCGCTGCACATAGGGGGCGAGCAGCTCACCCTGGCCGGCCGGAGCGAATCCGCCCACGATGGCGCGCGCGGTGATGTTCGGTACCGAATCGTCCGCCATCACCGTATTCCATGCCTTCTCCTTGACCTCGGCCTGCGGGCGGGCGGTGGCCGCGGCGGCGGCGTGGCGCCGCCCGGCGGCCGTCGGGTCGAGCTCGAGTTCGGCGTCGATGACCGGAGTTTCGGTGCTCTCGGCGTCGAGTTGCCCGGCCGCGGCCAAGGCCTGCACGATCCGCCAGCGCAGATCGGTGTCGACGGCCAGCCCCGCGAGTTCGGCGGCGGCGGGATCGGAATCCAGCAGCAGGCTGCCCAGCACCTCACAGTGCCATGGCGACAATCGTGCCCCGGTGAGCGCGTTGATGAAGGCCAGCTGATGATCCGAACCGGGTTCGGCGGCGCGCGCCAATTCCAATAGCCGGTCGGCGTAGGCCGGCCATCCGGTCTGATCGGCCCACTCCGGATCGGCATAACTACCCAACGCGGTCTGTGCCTGCAGCAGAAGTCGTTGTACGACACCGATTTCCGATTCTGCGCCGATGCCCTGCTGCACCAATGCGACGAAATCGCGCGCCCGCATCTCGGCCTGACGTGTCATCTCCCAGGCTGCCGACCAGCACAGGGTTCGCGGGAGCGATTCGGCGATATCGGCGATGCGGGTGGTCACGGTCCGCAGCGAATCCGGATCCAGGCGTAGCGAGCAGTAGGTCAGGTCGTCGTCGTTGACCAGAACCAGTGTGCCGCGCGCGACGCCGATCAGTTCGGGTACCTCGGTGCGCTCGGCCGGGTCGAGGTCGAGCTCGACGCGCTTGGTGCGCACCAGTTTCCGATTCCCGTTCGAGTCCGACTCGGCGCTGTCGTCGTAGATGCCCACCGCCAGCCGATGTACGCGATGTTCTCCCGCACCGGGCTGGGCTCCGCCCTGCACGATGGTGAAACTGGTGAACTTCCCGTCCGCGTCCACCTCGAATTCGGGGCGCAGGGTATTGAGGCCGGTGGTCTTGAGCCACTGGGCGCCCCATCCGGAAAGGTCACGGCCGGAGGACTTCTCGAGGGCGCCGACCAGATCGTCGAAGGTGGCGTTGCCGAAGGCGTGTGCGGCGAAATAATCCCGCAGCCCGGCCAGGAACGGCTCCAGCCCGACATAGGACACCAGCTGTTTGAGCACCGATGCACCCTTGGCGTAGGTGATGCCGTCGAAGTTCACCTCCACCGCCGCCAGATCCGGGATGTCGGCGGCGATCGGGTGCGTGGAGGGCAGCTGATCCTGGCGGTAGGCCCAGGACTTCTCGACATTGGCGAAAGTGGTCCAGGCGCCGGTGTATTCGGTGGCCTCGGACTGGCACAGCACCGAGGCGAAGGTGGCGAAGGACTCGTTGAGCCACAGGTCGTCCCACCACTTCATGGTGACCAGATCGCCGAACCACATATGCGCCATCTCGTGCAGGACGGTTTCGGCGCGGCGCTCGTAGGAGGCGCGGGTGACCTTGGACCGGAAGACATAATCCTCGAGGAAGGTGACCGCGCCGGCGTTCTCCATCGCCCCGGCGTTGAACTCGGGCACGAACAGCTGGTCGTACTTGCCGAACACGTACGGCACGCCGAAGTTGCGGTGATAGAACGCGAAACCCTGTTTGGTTTCGCTGAAAAGCCGCTCGGCGTCCATGAATTCGGCGAGCGAGGCGCGGCAGTAGATGCCCAGCGGAATGGTGGACTGTTCATCGGTGTAGACGTCGATCCACTTGGCATACGGGCCGGCGATGAGCGCGACCAGGTACGTACTCATTCTCGGGGTGGTGGCGAAGGTGTGCACGACCGACGAACCGGACTCGCGGGTCTCGACGGCCGCACCATTGGAGACGACCTCCCATCCGGCGGGTGCGGTCACCACGATATCGTAGGTCGCCTTGAGGTCCGGCTGGTCGAAGCAGGCGAACATCCGCTTGGCGTCGGCGGTCTCGAACTGTGAGTACAGGTAGACCTGGTCGTCGGTGGGGTCGACGAACCGGTGCAGGCCCTCGCCGGTGTGCGAGTACTCGCAGTCGGCCTCGACCACGAGTTCATTGCGTTCGGCCAATCCGGTGAGCGCGATCCCGCGCGATTCGTCGTAGTCCGAAACGTCCAGGGCGGTGCCGTTCAGAACCGCCGATCGCACCCCGGCCGCGACGATGTCGATGTAGGTCTGCGCGCCGGCGGTCGCGGTGAAGGTCACGGTCGATCGAGACGCGAATCTCTCGCCGCCACCCGCCGAATCGTCCGACTGCCCGCTGATGTCGAGCTCGACCAGATAGTTCTCCACGCTGATCGTCGCCGCCCGCGCGACGGCCTGCTCGCGGGTGAGATTCGGTGCGGACACGGAGACTCCTTCACTCGGACCGGTCGGTGACACGCCTGCGGCTCGCAGTCGCAATGCTGCCCAGGATGCCACGCCCGGGGCCGCCCGGCCGGTCCGCCTCATATCCGCACCCCCTCCAGCACGACTCGCCGTACGCCACGCCGGCCGAGCATCCGGCGCCCGCGGGGTGCTCGGTAGGCTGTGCTGAGTTCATCCCAAGGTTTCATCCCCACGGGGTTCATCCCCACGGGACGGGTCGGCGACAGGAGTGAGGACGGGTGCGGCACATCCATGCCGGGAAGGTGCGTGATCTCTACGCCGACGGCGATTCGCTGATTCTGGTCGCCTCCGACCGGGTCTCGGTCTACGACGTGGTGCTGCCGACACCCATCCCGGACAAGGGCGCCCTGCTGACGCAGCTGTCGAACTGGTGGTTCGACTACTTCTCCGATGTGCCCAACCACATTCTGTCCACCACCGCTGTCCCGGCCGAATTCGCCGGTCGCGCGGTGCGGGTGCGGCCACTGAAAATGGTGCAGGTCGAATGCATCGCCCGCGGCTATCTGGTCGGATCGGGGCTGCGGGAGTACCAGCAGACGGGTGCGGTATCCGGGGTGCGGCTGCCCCAGGGGTTGCGCGAGGGCGACAAACTGCCCGAGCCGATCTTCACCCCCACCACCAAGGCCGACGCCGGGCACGACGAATCCATAACCTTCGACGATGTGGTGAATCAGGAGGGCCGCGAGGTCGCCGAAAAGTTACGTGAACTCACCCTCGCGCTCTACACCCGCGGCGCCGCGCACGCCGCCGACCGCGGGGTCATCGTCGCCGATACCAAGGTCGAATTCGGTTGGGACGGCGAGGTTCTCACCCTCGGTGACGAGGTGCTGACCTCGGACTCGTCTCGCTTCTGGCCGGCCGACGAATGGGAGCCGGGGCATGCCCAGCGCTCGTTCGACAAGCAGTTCGTCCGCGACTGGGCGACCTCCACCGGCTGGGACAAGGAACCACCCGGCCCGGCGATCCCCGCAGATATCGTCGCTGTCACCCGCGAGAAGTACATGGACGCCTACCAGCGCATCACCGGTCATTCCTGGAGCTGAACTCCGATCGGGAACAGGCGGTAGTCTCCCGGCGTTGGCCTGGATCGATGGACGAAAACCCTTCGTACCGTGGGAGAGGACGACACCGTGAGTGATGAGACGACCCCCGTATCCGGCGCGCGCGACCGCGCCGATTTCTGGTTCGACCCGCTGTGCCCGTGGTGCTGGATCACCTCGCGCTGGATCCTCGAGGTGGAGCAGGTGCGCGATATCGAGGCCCGTTTCCACGTGATGAGCCTCGCCGTGCTCAACGAGGGGCGGGAGGGACTGCCCGAACGTTACGCCGAGATGATGAAATCGGCGTGGGGCCCGGTGCGGGTGGCGACAGCCGCTGCCGCCGAACACGGTGACAAGGTGCTCTCGCCGCTGTACACCGCGATGGGTACCCGCATCCACAACCGCAAGGACGAATACGAGCGCGAGGACCGCCGGGAAAGCCTGGCGGCGGTCATCGCCGACTCGCTCGCCGAGGTCGGCCTGCCCGCCGAGCTCGCCGATGCCGCTGACAGCACCGAGTTCGATGAGGCCCTGCGCGAGAGCCATCACGCCGGAATGGACAAGGTCGGCCCGGACGTCGGTACCCCCACCATCCACATCAACGACGTGGCCTTCTTCGGTCCGGTGCTATCCCGGATTCCGCGCGGTGAGGAGGCCGGAAAGCTGTGGGACGCGGCGGTCGCACTGGCGTCCTATCCGCACTTCTACGAACTCAAGCGCACCCGGACCGAGGGACCGGAGTTCGACTGATGCACGCGCGGTGCGGGAGGTGATGTTCTCCCGCACCGCGACATGGTCGTATACCCGAGGTCAGTGCGATCCCGGATCCTGTTCGGGACCGGTCGCATCGCCGTTCGCGGCAGGGTTCGCGGGCGGGACGGCGCGTGGCGGGTCGGTGGCAGGTGCGACGCCCATCGGGAGTCCGGTATACGGCGGGTTGTGCCGGCCGGATCCGTAGGGTGATCCGGCCTGCGGATTCGGCTGTGGTGCCTGCTGATACGGCGGCGGGCCTTGCTGATACGGCAACGGACCCTGCGGGTACTGCTGCGGCGGCTGCGGTGAATACTGCTGCGGCAGCTGAGGATACGGCGGCGGAACCGGTCCCGGGGGATACGGCGCCGCCGGGTTCTGCCCGGACGGCCTGGGCATACTGGGCCGCAGGAACAGCCGCCCGTGCCGGCTGCGATCACGCAACGCCCACGTCCGCCACGTCATCACCGGATGCGATGACATGGCGTTGACGACCCAGATGAAAAAGCCCTTCTCCTGCGGTGCCCGATCGGCCAGCTCGTCGACTCCGACCAGGGCGTTCAGATATTTGCCGGCGGCCAGCACCTGCATCGCTCCGGGCGCACCGCCCGACCGGAAACAGAATCCGTGATTGTCGGCGGTGTACTCCTGCGCTCTGCTCAGGGAATTACCCAGCAGCGGGATCACATTGCCGAGCGTCATGCCGAACTGACGCCAGTACGACACGTGCCCCGCCGCGATATGTCCTACTTCGTGACCGATGATGAATGCCAGCGCGTCCGGGTCGCGAGCGGCCCCGCCGACCTCGAACAGATCGCTGTGGATCGCGACGAAACGCCGGAATCCGTGCCCGGAGGCGAAGGCGTTGATCTGCCCGTTACCCAGCACCACGTAGGCGTCGGGCACCTTGGCCATGCCGAAGCGCCCCGCGGCCTCGACCACCATCCGGTAGCCCTCCGGGAATTGGGTCGGCGACATTTTCACGGCGTTGAGCCGCTGAGCCGAATACGTGGTTCCGCGCCCGAACCAGAGCACCAGTGGCGCCAGCACCACCAGCATGAGATAGGAATTGACCACCCCGAGCAGCGTCACCAGCAGCGAGACCGCGTATCCGATCACCGTCAGCGCGACCACCACCGCGAGCAGCGGGTTCTCCCAGCTGTGCCGGGCCGGCATACCCCACGGACCCAAACCGCGGGTCCGGTCGTGCGGTGGTATCGCCGGGGGCGTGAACGGTTGCTGCCGGGTCCAGCCGGGTGGGCCGGTTTTGGGGTCCCATCCCGTCATACCGGTCGCCGGATTCCACCCCTGTGTCGCGGGCTGGTTGGGCCACTGATCGTCGGACTGCATGATCGAACCCTATCCAGATCCCGGGAACCACCCGGTGCGGAGTGGATCGACCCGCCTGACACAATCTCAGCCATGCGCGTATACCTGGGTGCCGATCACGCCGGCTTCGAACTGAAGAACCAAGTCAAAGACCATCTGACGCAGGCCGGCCGCGATGTGGTCGACTGCGGGGCACACGAATACGACGCCGTCGACGACTATCCCGCCTTCTGCATCGATGCCGCCCGCAAGGTGGTGGCCGATCCGGGCAGCCTGGGCATCGTTTTCGGCGGCAGCGGCAACGGTGAGCAGATCGCCGCCAACAAGGTCCCGGGCGCCCGCTGTGCCCTGGCGTGGAGTGTGGAGACCGCCGAACTGGCCCGCCAGCACAACAACGCACAGCTGATGGGCATCGGCGGCCGGATGCACAGCCTCGAGGACGCACTGGCCATCATCGACGCGTTCGTGGCGACCCCGTGGTCCGATGAGGCACGCCACCAGCGCCGCATCGACATCATCGCCGAATACGAGAAGTCCGGGCAGCCGCCGGCCGTCGAGAGCTGAGCCTCGTTCCGCGCGATGCCGGAAGGACATACCCTCCACCGCCTGGCGATATCGCATCATCGGCGTTTCGCCGGCGGTGTGGTCCGGGTCTCGAGCCCGCAGGGCCGGTTCGCCGACGGGGCGGCCCTGGTCGACGGCCGGACCCTGACCCGGGCCGAGGCGTGGGGGAAACATCTACTGCACCACTATGATTCGGGCCTGGTGGTGCATGTGCATCTGGGGTTGTACGGAACGTTCACCGAATCACCGGCACCGCTGACCGAACCGGTCGGGCAGGTGCGGATGCGGATGATCGGTGGCGGTCGGGCGGCACGTCCCTACGGCGCCGATCTGCGCGGGCCCACCGCCTGCGAGGTGCTGCACGCGCCCGAGGTGGACGCCCTCACCGCCCGCCTCGGCCCCGATCCGCTACGGCCGGATGCCGATCCGGAGCGGGCCGCGAGCCGGATTCGCCGATCATCCCGTTCGATCGCCGCACTGCTGATGGACCAGTCGGTGGTCGCCGGTGTCGGCAATGTGTATCGAGCGGAAGTGCTTTTCCGGCACGGGATTTCACCGCGGCGGCAGGGGCGCGCCGTGTCGGCCGGGCAGTGGGACGAGCTGTGGGCCGATCTGGTCGCCCTGATGAATACCGGTGTGCGCGAAGGAGCGATCGTGGTGATGCGCCCCGAAGACGATCACGGAGCACCCTCCTACGCCTCGGGGAAGCCGCGAACCTACGTCTACCGGCGTGCCGGTGAGCCGTGCCGGATCTGCGCCACGACGATCGCACACACGGTACTGCAGGGGCGAAACCTGTTCTGGTGCCCGTCCTGTCAGCCGGATTGAGGCCCGTCAGCCCAGTGACACACCACAACGGTACCCGCCGGGGGAGTGCCGGCGGGTTGCTGGATCAGCCGGCCACCGCGGTGTCGTACTCGATCCGGACGGGCGCGAAACCGGTTGTGTCACATTCGGCCTCGTCCACATCGGACCGGGCGAAACGGCGCTTGCCCGCCGTCTTCGCCGTGTACATGGCGCGATCGGCGCTGCGCAGCAGATCGGCGAAGTCGTGCTGCCGACCTGCGGGCGCGAACGCGGTACCCACACTGGCCGACACCGGAACGGGGCCGGCGTCGGTCTCGACCGGCTCGTGCAGTGCGCTCAGCACCCGCATCGCGACCTCGGCGACGGTGTTGCGCCGAGCGGGTAGTGCGAGGACGAATTCGTCACCGCCGTAGCGGCATACCACGGTGTCCTGCGGGCAGGCCGCGCGCAGCCGCTGCGCGGTCCGCACCAGGACCTCATCGCCGACGCTGTGCCCGTAGCGGTCGTTGACCTGCTTGAAGTCGTCCAGATCGAGCAGCAGTAGCCCTACGCCGAGGGTCTGGTCGGCCGACATCAGGCGAACCCGTTCCTGCAGCAGGGAGCGGTTGGCCAGATCGGTGAGCGCGTCGTGAGTGGCTTCGTGCCGCAACCGGTTCTGCAGTTCCGCGATCTCCTGGACCCGCACCGACACCGCAGCGGTCAGACTGCGCTCCTGCTGGGCCAGGGCGCGCTGTTGCAGCGCCTCGGCGTAGCTGTCGATGGCATGGCTGGCCACGAACGGCCAGCGGGTCGCGAGTAGGGAGCCGTTCTCGCCGGGTGCGAATCCCAGGAGTGCGCGGGTGGCGGGGGCGAGCATGCGAGTGCGGTCGAACGGCGCCTCGGCGAGGCGGTAACCGATCTCGCGCGCGGTGGCGACCGGGAACGGTTCGTACTGCGCCAGATTCAGCAGTTCGTCGATGATCGCCCGGAAGACCTCCTCTAGGTGTTCGGGCGCGACCGTGAGCCCACTGCCCGGATGGACCGCGCGCGCCCATTCCCGGGTCGTCGCCGCGACACTCGCGGCGGTGTGTGCGTCGGGTTCGGCAGGCACGCCGATCACCTCACGCAGACGTCGTCGATGCTGGCGCTCCGGCCGCCCACGCCCTCCGGAACGCGCTCACTACTTCGCGGTCGAGTACACCCGTGGTGCACGCTCACCGCCCCCTTTCCAGATACCCCCGTCCGGCAAAAAGGATCCTAGCAAGCCACTCACCACCGAAACGCGAGAGTTTCGGAACCTGTTCCGGTGCGCGGAGAATGGCATTCCGCAGTGTCATCGCCGGTGGACCTCGGGCGTTACAGCTACTTCGGTGTGTCGGTCACAGTGTGTCTGAAATCGAGTCGAGTTTTCGTGGAGGATCGGATGATTCGGGCAATTCGCGCAGGTAGAGAAGGGTGTGCACGTCACCCACGGTATCCCTATCCGCCGCCGCGAGTGATGAGTATCACAAACGCCTTCCGGCCGGCGCGCATCTTCGGCCGCCGTTCTCGTGAACTCGGCGTGAATACCCGTGGGCCGGATTCCGGATACGCGATTGGCATTCCGGAAGCGAAGTTCGGTACAGTCCTATCCGCAGGCGGCGTCGTGGCGATCGGCAACCTTGCGGTACCACTGCGTCGTATGTCTGCGGGTGTAGTTCAATGGTAGAACCTCAGCCTTCCAAGCTGATGGTGCGGGTTCGATTCCCGTCACCCGCTCCGAAGGGGGATCCTGTCGATCCCTGGCCCGCCGAATGCCGTTCAGCGGGGCGGTGCCGGCGGAGCCGCTGAACGGATACGGGATGTAGCGCAGCTTGGTAGCGCATCCGCTTTGGGAGCGGAGGGTCGCAGGTTCAAATCCTGTCATCCCGACCACAGTTCGATTCCCAGACTTTTCCCAGCGTCATGACAGCGAACCCGCGTGCACGTCGTCAATCATGTCTGCCATGACCGAAACTGCTACCGAGCCGGATGTCGCCGCACAGCCCACCGGCATCCGGATGCGCGGCTGGGAGTCCGGCGCGCTCGCCGCGCTGCTGATCGGCACCGCGATCGCCTATCTGGTGAATCTGAGCTCCAGTGGGTGGGCCAATTCCTTCTACGCCGCGGCCGTGCAGTCCGGGGCCAAATCGTGGAAGGCGTTCTTCTTCGGTTCCTCGGACTGGCACAACACGATCACCGTCGACAAGACCCCGGCCGCGCTGTGGCCGATGGAGATTTCCGCACGCATCTTCGGGATGAACTCCTGGAGCATGCTGGTGCCGCAGGTGCTGATGGCGGTCGCCGCGGTAGCGATCGTGTGGGTGACGTTGCGCCGCAGCCACGGACCGGCGGCCGGCCTGCTCGGTGGGCTGGCGCTGGCGCTCACGCCGGTCGTCACGCTGATGTTCCGGTTCAACAATCCGGACGCCCTGCTGGTGCTGCTGATGGTGGCGGCGATGTGGGCGATGACCCGGGCGCTCGAGGACGGCCGGTGGCGCTGGCTGGTGCTGTGCGGCGGTTTCGTCGGATTGGGTTTCCTGGCAAAGCAATTGCAGGTGCTGCTGGTGGTTCCGGCGCTGGCGGTGGTGTATTTGTTCGCCGGTCCGCCGGCGCTCGGCAAGCGGATCACGCAGCTGCTGGCCGCGGCGGTCTCGGTGCTGGTGGCCGCCGGATGGTGGGTTCTGGTCGCGGAACTGTGGCCGGCCGATTCCCGGCCGTATTTCGGTGGTTCCAAGAACAATTCGATCATCGAACTGGCCCTGGGCTACAACGGACTGCAGCGGCTCGGGCTCGATTCCGACAGCGGATTCGGCCCGCCCGGCGGCGGGGGGCCGGGGAGGCCCGGCGGCGGCCACGGTGGAGGCGCGCACTTCGGTTCCCAGGCGGGGATCACCAGGATGTTCCAGGAGACGGTGGGCGGTCAGATCGCCTGGCTGATCCCGGCTGCCGCGGTGTTGTGCGTGGCCGCGATCGTAGTGCGCGGCAAGGCGACCCGCACCGACATCCAGCGGTCGGCCCTGCTGCTGTGGGGTGGGTGGGCCCTGGTCACCGCGCTGGTCTTCACCTTCATGAAGGGAATCTTCCACCAGTACTACACGGTGGCGCTGGCGCCCGGGGTCGCCGGTGCGGCCGCCCTCGGAGTGGTCGCCCTGTGGCGGGATCGACACCGCTTGTGGGTGCGGATCGTGCTCGCGGTGGCCTCGGCGCTCACCGTGGTCACAGCGGTCGTACTGCTGGATCGCACACCGGATTTCGTACCGTGGTTGCGGTGGGTGCTCGCGGTGGTGGGGGTCATCGCGACCCTCGCGCTGCTGATTCCGCTGCCCCGGGCACTGGCCGCGGCCACCGCGCTGGTCGCGCTGATGGTCGCGCTCGCGGGGCCACTGGCCTATTCGATCCAGACCATCGCGACCGCGCACAACGGCGGAATCGTGCTCGCCGGACCGCGCACCGCGGGTGGATTCGGTTTCGGGCCGCCCGGTGGTTTCGGGGCGGGCTGTCGTCCGGGAGGTTCCGCAAGGCCCGGTAACCCGGTGCCGCCCGGGGCATCCAATATTCCTGTCCCATCGGGGAATCCGGCACCTTCCGTGCAGGGTGGGCAAGTGCCCGGAACGCCCGGCCCCACGTGCCCATCCGGTGGCAATCGCGGTGGTGGTCCGGGCGGCATGTTCGGTGGTCCGAATAAGCAGGTGCTGAAACTGTTGCGGGACAACGGCTCCGGCTACGACTGGACGGCCGCGACGATCAGCGCCATGGGAGCCGCCGATCTGCAGCTCGACTCCGGCTATGCGGTCATGCCGATCGGCGGATTCAGCGGCCGCGATCCCGCGCCCACGCTGGAGCAGTTCCAGGCCGCGGTGGATCAGCACCGGATCCACTACTTCATCGCCTCGCAGCGGGGCGGGCCGGGCCGTGGCCAGGACAGTGCCGGAACCCGGATCACGCAGTGGGTGCAGCAGAATTACACCCCCACAACCATCGGCGGCAGCACGGTCTACGACCTGACCGGGCCCAAGAAGACCCGCTGATTCGACCGGCGGGTGCCCGCCCGGGCACCCGCCCGGTTGTCGAAGTCCCGGGCCGGTGAGCCCGGGTGCGCCGGTACCGATTAAGGTGCCGCGCATGCAGACTTGCGCCAGGTTGTTCGGTTCGGTGGTGGTCGCGACCGCCGCGTTCGCGCTTACCGCCTGCGGTAGCGACAGCGGCTCCACCACCTCGAGCACAACGGCCTCGTCGACGGCCGACACGGGCGCGGCTCAGTCGTCGGCCGCACCCGGCGGGGGCGCGGTGCCCCCGGCGAGCCACGGGCGCGAGTGCACGGCCGACGATATCGGTGTCAATGGCGGTTTCGGACAGGCGCCGACCATCACCATCCCCGACAACTGTGATCCGCCGAAGAAGCTGATCACCAAGGATCTGATCGTCGGCAGCGGTCCGGCGGCGGCGAGCGGCCAGCCGGTCGAGATGAACTATTCGCTGGTCACCTGGTCGGATAAGAAGAAGCTGGACAGCTCGTTCGATCGGCACGAGACCTTCCCGCTCACCCTTGGCACCGGGCAGGTCATCCCGGGCTGGGATCAGGGACTGGTCGGGATCAAACAGGGCGGGCGCCGGCTGCTGATCATCCCGCCCGATCTGGGATACGGTGCCGGTGGTCAGGGCGTCAAACCCAACGAGACGCTGGTCTTCGTCACCGACGCGGTGAAGGTGGGCTGACCGTTCGCCGAGAGCGGACCGAGTGCGGGCGCTCACGCCCGGTCGACTACCCTTGTCGGGATGCGATTCGCCGGGCACCGCGCGTGTCGTGCGGCCCTGTGCACGCCGTCACCGGACGGCATACGAACAAACCTCGTCCCGGGGCGCTGCCGCCGCGGATGAACACCGACCATGGAACAACGAACAAGGAGCATGTCCGTGAAGAGCACCGTCGAGCAGCTGAGCCCGACCCGGGTCCGCATCAATGTCGAGGTGCCCTTCGAGGAGCTGAAGCCGGACTTCGACAAGGCGTACAAGGCGCTTGCCCAGCAGGTTCGCATTCCCGGTTTCCGTCCGGGTAAGGCCCCGGCCAAGCTGCTCGAGGCCCGCCTCGGTCGTGGTGCCATCCTGGAGCAGGTCGTCAACGACGCGCTGCCGGCCCGCTACAGCGAGGCCGTCACCACCTCCGAGGTGAAGGTCCTGGGCCAGCCCGAGATCGAGATCACCAAGATCGAGGACGGCGAGGAACTGGCGTTCACCGCCGAGGTGGATGTGCGCCCGGAGATCACCCTGCCCGATTACGAGAGCATCGAGGTCACCGTCGACCCGCTGTCGATCGAGGACGCCGATATCGAGGAGCAGTTGCTGTCGCTGCGTCAGCGCTTCGGCACGCTGAAGAGCGTCGAGCGGGCCGTCCAGGACGGCGACTTCGTCTCCATCGACCTGGCCGCCACCGTCGATGGTGAAGAGGTCAGCGAGGCCACCACCTCCGGCCTGTCACACGAGGTCGGCTCCGGCCAGCTCATCGAGGGTTTGGACGACACCCTGGTCGGGATGAAGGCCGAGGAGTCCAAGGACTTCACCTCCACCCTGGTCGCCGGGGAGTACGCCGGTAAGGAAGCGGTCATCACCGTCACGGTGAACTCGGTCAAGGAACGTGAGCTGCCCGCGGCCGATGATGAATTCGCCCAGATGGCAAGCGAATTCGACACCATGGACGAGCTGAAGGACGATCTGCGCAACCGGGTCGAGCAGAGCAAGAAGGTCGGCCAGGCCGGCGATATCCGCGATAAGGTGCTCGAGTCGCTGCTGGAGAAGACCGAGGTGCCGCTGCCGGAGGCCGCCGTGCAGGCCGAGGTCGACGCCGTGCTGCACGACGCCGTGCACGGATTCGACCACGACGAGGCCAAGTTCGCCGCCGCGCTGGAGGCCGAGGGCAGCAGCCGCGAGGAGTTCGACAAGAACTCCAAGGAGTCCGCCGAGAAGTCGGTCAAGACGCAGCTGCTGCTGGACGCGGTCGCCGAATCGGAGAACACCGAGGTCGGCCAGCAGGAGCTGACCGAGCGGATCCTGTTCCAGGCCCAGCGCTACGGGATGTCTCCGGAGCAGTTCATCCAGCAGGTCCAGCAGGCCGGTCAGCTCGGCGCGATCTTCGCCGATGTGCGCCGCGGTAAGGCGCTGGCCGGAATCGTGACCAAGGCCAAGGTCACCGACACCGACGGCAATGCTGTCGACACCGCCGAGATGTTCGGTGAGCCGGACGAATCCGAAGGTACGGAGCTCGTGGACGCCACAACCGCGGAAGCCTCGGAGTAGGTCTCGGCGAGATAGTGGCTCAGCTGTAAGCGAAGCAGGGCGGTACCGGGAGTTCGGTGCCGCCTTGTTTCGTTAGGGTTTGTGGCAACCGAGTCGGGCCGCGGTCTAGCGTCGGGGACGGAGGCGGTAGCTTGCGTTACGACGACGGGCCCCGGGAGACCGCATATTGGACAGAGGCTGTGCCGGCAGGCATCGTGCCGGCGAGAGAGGGCAGGTATCCGTGACAATCAATCAGGCTGTGACACCTTTGAAGTCGGGGCCGGTCATGACATCCCCGACCGCTGGGCTCAACCTCAGTGATTCGGTGTACGAGCGACTGCTGCGCGACCGCATCATCTTCCTGGGAACCCAGGTCGACGACGACATCGCCAATAAGCTCTGCGCTCAGATCCTGCTGCTCGCGGCCGAGGATCCCACCCGCGATATTCAGTTGTACATCAACTCACCCGGTGGTTCGGTCACCGCGGGTATGGCCATCTACGACACCATGCAGTACGCCGAATGCGATATCGCGACCATCTCGTTCGGTCTGGCCGCCTCGATGGGTCAGTTCCTGCTCACCGCGGGTAGTAAGGGCAAGCGGTACGCGCTGCCGCACACCCGGATCATGATGCATCAGCCCTCGGCCGGAATCGGCGGTTCGGCGGCCGATATCGCGATCATGGCCGAGCAGTTCGCCCATACCAAGCGCGAGCTGAACGAGTTGCAGGCCTTCCACACGGGCAAGTCGGTCGAGGAAGTCACCGCGGACGCCGATCGCGACCGTTGGTTTACCGCCGGCGAGGCGCTCGAATACGGGTTCATCGACCGGGTGATCACTCACGCTCGCCAGGCTGCCGACGGTAGCGAGTAACACCGGCCGCGAACTTCGCTCACCGACACTGACTTTGGAGACAAGATGACTCTCATCGACCCCCGTGCCGGCCTGTCCGGTATCGCACCGGCGAGCCCGCAGGCCCGCTACATCCTGCCGTCGTTCATCGAGCACTCGAGCTTCGGCGTCAAGGAGTCCAACCCTTACAACAAGCTGTTCGAGGAGCGCATCATCTTCCTCGGCGTGCAGGTCGACGACGCCTCGGCCAATGACGTGATGGCACAGCTGCTGGTGCTCGAGTCGCTGGACCCCGACCGTGACATCACCATGTACATCAACTCCCCGGGTGGTTCATTCACCTCGCTGATGGCCATCTACGACACCATGCAGTACGTGCGTGCCGATGTGGCCACCGTCTGCCTGGGCCAGGCCGCCTCGGCGGCCGCGGTGCTGCTGGCCGCCGGAACTCCCGGTAAGCGCGCCTGCCTGCCCAACGCTCGCGTCCTGATCCACCAGCCGGCGCTGGAGGGCGGAATTCAGGGGCAGGTGTCGGATCTGGAGATCCAGGCCGCGGAGATCGAGCGCATGCGCCGCCTGATGGAGACCACCCTGGCCCGCCACACCGGTAAGGATGCCGACACGATCCGCAAGGACACCGATCGCGACAAGATCCTCACCGCCGAGGAGGCGCAGGAATACGGGATCATCGACCAGGTCTTCGATTACCGCAAACTCAGCGCCCAGAAGAAGTGACCCGCCGCCCGGCGCGGTGGAATGAGGTCGGTCACCGCACCGGGCGCCACATTCGCCACGGCCCCGCTTTCGGTGTCGGCGGGGCACGCGGCACCCTGTGGGACGAGAAACATCTCCGAGTTGTCGACCTCTTTCGCGTCGACCGGGTACGGTCGATCTAGGGACCTTGGCTCTTCGGGTGCGATGGCAGGTTTCACAGCCCGGATGACAAGTGCCTACGTGCGATAATCCGATCGACGCGAGACACTGGACCGAGCACGGCGGCCGAAGTCGTTCGACGGCCGGCCGGCATCCGGAACAGACGGTTGCACGCGGACAAGGAAGTAGGGACCCACGAGATGGCGCGCATCGGTGATGGCGGTGATCTGCTGAAGTGCTCGTTCTGCGGAAAGAGCCAGAAGCAGGTCAAAAAGCTCATTGCGGGACCAGGGGTGTACATCTGCGACGAGTGCATCGACCTGTGCAACGAGATCATCGAGGAAGAGCTGGCCGAGTCCAGTGAGGTGAAGCTCGACGAGTTGCCCAAACCGGCCGAGATCCGGGAATTCCTCGAGCAGTATGTGATCGGCCAGGATTCGGCCAAGCGCACTCTCGCGGTGGCGGTGTACAACCACTACAAGCGAATTCAGGCCGGCGATAAGGGCCGTGACAGCCGCGGTGAGCCGGTCGAGCTGATGAAGTCGAATATCCTCATGCTCGGTCCCACCGGATGCGGTAAGACCTATCTCGCGCAGACCCTCGCGAAAATGCTCAATGTGCCGTTCGCCATCGCCGACGCCACCGCGCTGACCGAGGCCGGATATGTCGGTGAGGATGTCGAGAACATTCTGCTGAAATTGATCCAGGCCGCCGATTACGACGTCAAGCGCGCCGAGACCGGCATCATCTACATCGATGAGGTCGACAAGATCGCCCGCAAGAGCGAGAACCCCTCGATCACCCGTGACGTCTCCGGTGAGGGCGTGCAGCAGGCACTGTTGAAGATCCTGGAGGGCACTCAGGCCAGTGTTCCGCCGCAGGGTGGTCGTAAGCATCCGCATCAGGAATTCATCCAGATCGACACCACCAACGTGCTGTTCATCGTGGCGGGCGCCTTCGCGGGTCTGGAGAAGATCGTGCAGGACCGCGTCGGTAAGCGCGGTATCGGATTCGGCGCCGAGGTTCGTTCCAAGGCCGAGATCGACACCACCGACCACTTCGCCGAGGTCATGCCGGAGGATCTGATCAAGTTCGGGCTGATTCCCGAGTTCATCGGCCGGCTGCCGATGGTCGCCTCGGTGACCAACCTGGACAAGGACTCGCTGGTCCGCATTCTGTCCGAGCCGAAGAACGCGCTGGTCAAGCAGTATGTGAGGCTGTTCGAAATGGACGGCGTCGACCTGGAATTCACCAAGGACGCGCTCGAGGCCGTCGCCGATCAGGCGATTCTGCGCGGGACCGGGGCTCGTGGTCTGCGCGCCATCATGGAGGAAGTGCTGCTGCCGGTGATGTACGACATCCCCAGCCGCGACGATGTCGCCAAGGTCGTGATCAACGGCGAGACGGTCAACGACAATGTGCTGCCGACCATTGTTCCGCGCAAGCGTCACGCCGCGGAGCGGCGCGAGAAGTCGGCATAGCCGCACCCATCACCGCACGCCGGGGCGGGAGGTCATCGAGACCTCCCGCCCCTGTGCCGTACCTGGCTCAGACCGCCTCGTTGGTCATATCCTCGGGACCCCAGTAGGCGCGCATCCTGGCGATTTTGCCGTTGTCGTCGAACTCCATGGTGTCGATCGCCGAAATCGTCATGCGGTGTCCGCCGGCCTCGGCGACCAGCGTGAACGAGATCGCGGCGTGGTTTCCGGCAACCCGGGCGGTGTGCAGTTCGGTCTTACGCCGCATCGGCGCCAGGGCCTCGTAGAGTTCGCCGATGGCGGCGTGGCCGTGGCGCGGGTCGCTGCCGATCGGATCCTCCACCACGGCGTCGTCGGCGTAGAGCGCGAGAATCTGCGCGGGGGTACCGGTGGCCATCAGGCTCACGTACTGTTCGACCACTGCCCGGGGCTGTTCGGCTGCCATTGCGACTCTCCCACCTGATTGGAACGTGTTCTAATTCGCAGGCTAGCAGGAGTTCGCCCCTCGCAGGGAGGTGTTCAGGCGATCGGCGCCGCTGTAGATGTTCATGGTGTCCCCGCGCAGGAATCCGGCCAGGGTCAGGCCGTGATCGCGGGCCAGGTCCACCGCCAGCGAACTGGGGGCCGATACCGCTCCCAGAGCCGGGATGCCCGCCATGATCGCCTTCTGGACGAGTTCGAAGGAGGTGCGGCCGCTGACCATCAGGATCAACTCGTGGCCCGGAATCCGCCCTTCCCGCAGCGCCCACCCGATCACCTTGTCCACCGCGTTGTGCCGCCCCACATCCTCGCGCACCATCAGCGCGGTGCCGTCCGGGGTGAACAGGCCGGCGCCGTGCAGGCCGCCGGTCGCGTCGAAAACGGTTTGGCGCGAGCGCAATCGGTTCGGAAGTCCGGCGAGTACATCGACGTCGATGCTCGGACCGCCGGTCGGGAGCTCGAAACGGCTGCGGGAGCGCACCTGATCCAGGGCGGTGCTGCCGCACAGGCCGCAGGAGCTGTTGGTGAGCAGATTTCGCGGGTGCAGATCGGCCGGGACACGCAGCTGGATGTCGAGGACGTTGTAGGTGTTGTGCCCGGCCGCATCGGTTCCGGCGCAGTAGCGCGCGGAGACGATATCCTCCGCCG
>JAFMQT010000553.1 GCA_017354515.1 Nocardia sp.
CGAATCGCGGCGGATGAGCGGGCTGGTCGAGGATATGTTGCTGCTGGCCAGGTTGGATTCGGGTCGGGGCCTCGAGCACGAGCCGGTGGATCTGACCCGGCTGACCGTCGACGCGGTCAGCGACGCCCATATCGCCGGCGCCGATCACCACTGGAAGCTCGAACTGTCCGACGAACCCATCACCGTGACCGGTGATGCCGCGCGGTTGCATCAGGTGCTGGCGAATCTGCTGACCAACGCCCGGGTGCACACCCCGGCGGGCACCACCGTCACGGTCGGCTTGGATCGCGATACGACGGGCGCGGCCCGATGGCGGGTAGCCGACGACGGCCCAGGTATTCCGCCTGAGCTGCTGCCCGAGGTCTTCGAACGTTTCGCGCGCGGGGACTCCTCCCGGTCGCGCCGGGCCGGTAGTACCGGACTGGGATTGGCCATCGTGTCGGCGGTGGTGAAGTCGCACGGCGGCCGGATCGAGGCGGCCAGTGTGCCGGGGAAGACCGTGTTCACTGTCACGTTGCCCATTGCCGATGACCGGACGACCAGCGAGAGCCCGGACGTGGCCGCGCGCGAGGATCGTTCACAGTTGCCGCACAGCGGCGCCCAAGCCGATCACCACGTCCACTCGCGATGATGAGGGTATGACGACGACTGTGCTGGACAAGCCCCCGGTTGCCGCGGCCGAACCCGCGCCGCGACCGCAGCGGGCACCGAGTCCGAACTTCGCATCGCGCCGGTGGCAACCGCTGTCGGTAGCGGCACTGCTGATAGCTACCGGGCTGCTGTATCTGTGGAATCTCAGTTCGAGCGGTTGGGCGAACCAGTTCTACGCCGCTGCGGTACAGGCCGGATCGCAGAGCTGGAAGGCGATGCTGTTCGGGTCGAGCGACGCCGCCAACGCGATCACCGTGGACAAGACGCCCGGTGCGCTGTGGATCATGTCACTGTCGGCGCGGATCTTCGGCCTCAACTCCTGGAGTCTGCTGATTCCGCAAGCCCTGGAAGGTATTGCGGCCGTTGCGATCCTGTACTTCGCGGTACGGCGGGTCGCCGGGCACGGCGCCGGACTGCTGGCCGGTGCGGTGCTGGCGCTGACCCCGGTCGCCACCCTGATGTTCCGCTTCGACAATCCCGACGCGCTGCTGGTGCTGCTGCTGACGGCCGCCACCTACTGTGTGGTGCGGGCACTGGAAAAAGGCAGTGCCGCATGGTGGTTGCCGTTGGCCGGTGTCGCGGTCGGCTTCGGATTCCTGGCCAAGATGATGCAGGCCTTCCTGGTGATCCCGGTTTTCGCGGTGGTGTATCTGATCGCCGCGAACGCTCCGCTGCGCACCCGGCTGCTCCGGTCGGTGGCCGCCGTGGTCGCCGTGGTGATCTCCGGCGGCTGGTATCTGGCGCTGGTTGCGCTGTGGCCGGCCTCCTCTCGCCCCTATATCGGCGGTTCACAGCACAACAGCGTGCTCGAATTGGCCCTGGGCTACAACGGTTTCGGCCGGTTGACCGGTGACGAGGTCGGTGGGCTGGGCAATATGAACGGCGATGTGGGCTGGGCCCGGCTGTTCGGTTCGGAGATGGGCGGGCAGATCGCCTGGCTGATCCCGGCGGCCTGCGTCCTCGGCTTGGCCGGACTGTGGCTGACCCGGCGGGCCCGGCGTACCGACGCCGTCCGCGCCTCGCTACTGCTGTGGGGCGGATGGCTGCTGCTGACCGGCGGCGTCTTCAGCTTCGCGGGCGGAATTCTGCACCCCTACTACACAGTGGCATTGGCTCCGGCCATCGCCGCACTCGTCGGGATCGGCGCCGCGCTGCTGTGGCGGCGGCGCTCGCAGATGTGGGCCACCGCGGTGCTCTCGGGCACGATGGTGGTGACCACGCTGACCGCGTGCCTGCTGCTGGGACGTGAGCCCGACTGGCAGAGCTGGCTACGTCCGACCATCGCCATTGCCGGAGTCGGTTCCGCCGCACTGCTTTTCGTGGTGGGTCGGCTACCCCGAACGGTGGCGGCCGCTGTGGTCGTCCTCGCGCTGGCGGCCGGTCTGGCCGGGCCGGCGGCCTACTCGATCGCGACGGCCGCGACCGCGCATACCGGTGCCATCCCGTCCGCCGGTCCCGGTGGAAGGGGTCATTTCCCCGGCGGGGGTCGGGGACACGGTGGTCCCTGGGCAGGTGGACAGCCGGCCAATCGTTCCCCAGGGGGACCCGGCCCGGCCATCGGGGCCGGTGGTATGGCCAATCTTGCTGGCGGCAACGGCAATCCGGGTGGACGCGGCGGACCGATGGGTGGCTTGATGGGCGGAAGCAAGGTCGATCCCGGCCTCACCGCCGCGTTGCAGCAGAACGCCTCGGACTACACCTGGGCCGCGGCCGCGGTCGGATCCAACAGTGCGGCCGCCTACCAATTGGCCACCGATCAACCGGTGATGGCGGTCGGCGGCTTCAACGGCACCGATCCGGCTCCGACGCCGGCCCAGTTCCAGCAGGATGTAGCCGAACACAAGATCCACTACTTCATCGGTGGCGCCGGGATGGGCGGTCGCGGCGCGGACAGCGGCGGTAGCCAGGACGGGGCTACCATCGCCGCGTGGGTGTCGCAGCACTTCACCGCGCGCACCATCGGCGGTCAGACGGTCTACGACCTGAGCGCACCGAAGTAATCCGGGAAACCGGCGAGGCCGCGCGGGCCGGTCAGGGCTCCGGTGGCGAAATAACCAGTGCGGGAAGCAGATATGTGCGAACCTGCCGCTCGATCGCCGCGGTGTCGTCCGGGTCGACGGTCTCGCCGGGCATGGTGCCGAGGCTGATCAGGATCCGTGCCACCCATTCCGCCACGGCCGCGAGGTCGTGGGCGGGATGGATCTCCCCGCGCTCGGCCGCCCGGTCGACGTAGGGG
>JAFMQT010000210.1 GCA_017354515.1 Nocardia sp.
TCGACCGCGGTGTCGGTGGTGTCACCGAGACCAATGTCAACCTGGCATCGGCGTCGAACGCGATCATCATCGGGTTCAACGTCCGCGCCGAGGGCAAGGCCACCGAACTCGCCAACCGCGAAGGCGTGGACATCCGCTACTACTCGGTGATCTACCAGGCCATCGACGAGATCGAGAAGGCCCTCAAGGGCATGCTCAAGCCGATCTACGAAGAGGCCGAACTGGGTCGCGCCGAGATCCGCGCGGTGTTCCGCTCCTCGAAGTTCGGCAATATCGCCGGCTGCATGATCTCCTCCGGGTCGGTCAAGCGCAACGCCAAGGCACGTCTGCTGCGCGACAGCGTGGTGGTCGCCGATACCTCGATCCAGTCGCTGCGTCGCGAGAAGGATGACGTCATGGAGGTCCGCGAGGGCTTCGAATGCGGTATGACGTTGGGCTACAACGACATCAAGGAAGGCGATGTCATCGAGGCCTACGAGCTCCGAGAGAAGCCGCGCGACTGAATCTCGTTCGTTCGGGCGGCCGTCGGCTCCATATCGGAGGGGCGGCCGCCCGGATCGGTCTGTCGGATGAACGAAGGGTGAGTGATGTTCGTCGGTGCGCTGGAATTCGACGTGCTGCTCGGCGATGTGCATTCACTGAAACAGAAGCGCTCGGTGATCCGCCCGGTGCTGGCGGAACTGCAGCGATTCGGGGTCAGTGCGGTCGAGGGCGGAGATCACGATCAGCATCGCCGTTCCCAGCTGGGCGTCGCGCTGGTCAGTTCGGAGATGGGCCATCTCACAGCCGTGCTGGACAAGTGTGAACGCCACGTGGCGGCCCGTCCGGAGTTACAGTTGCTGGCAGTGCGCCGCCGCGTCTTCGGACCCGAAGATTGACGATATGTGGAAAGTGAGGAGGGCCCATGGTGGATCAGGCCAGGGCACGCCGACTCGCGAAGCGGATCGTGTCCATCGTCGGTACGGCGATCGAATACGAGATCAAGGATCCGCGGCTGCGTCTGATCACCGTCACCGATGCCAAGGTGACCGGTGATCTGCGGGAGGCGACCGTCTACTACACGGTGATGGGCGAAACCATCGACGCCGAACCGGATTTCGCGGGAGCCGCGGCCGGGCTGGAGAAGGCCAAGGGCGTACTGCGTTCCAAGGTCGGCGCCGCCACCGGTATCAAGTTCACCCCGACGTTGAGTTTCGTCCTGGACACCGTGCCCGATGCCGCACGGGAGATGGAACAGTTGCTGGCGAAGGCACGTGCATCCGATGAGCGGGTCGCGCAGGCCGCCGCCAATGCCACCCATGCCGGCGAGACCGATCCGTATAAACCGGATTCGGCAGCAGAAGACTGAGCGCCGTGATTCGCAGCGGCCGATCACCGGAGAATCGAGTGTGACATGACGGGTGTGCGGTCGTCGGCGGATCCGGCGGTGGCGGTGCAGGTGCTGGCCGCCGCGCGATCGGTGACGGTGCTGTGCCATGTGCAGCCCGACGCCGATACGCTCGGCAGTGGGCTGGCGTTGGCGCAGGTCCTGCATCGGCGGGGAGTTCCGGTGCAGGTGTCCTTCGCCGAACCGGCCGATCCGCCGGCCTCCATGCGCACCTTGCCGGGGGTGAACCATCTGGTTGCCGCCGCTGATGTGGCCGAGCAGGTCGATGTGCTGGTGACCGTCGACTGCGGCAGTGTCGATCGGCTCGGTGTGCTGGCCGACCGGATCGACGGTGCCGCAACGGTTCTGGTGATCGACCACCATCGGTCCAATACCCGCTTCGGCGGCGTCAACCTCATCGACGAGACCGCTGATTCGACGACCAGTGTGCTGGCGCGGGTGTTCGACACCTGGGGTGAGCCGATCGATCGCGATATCGCGCACTGTCTGTACGCGGGGCTGGTCACCGACACCGGCTGTTTCCGGTGGGGCGGTCCCGGCTCGCACGCGCTGGCCGATCGATTACTCGCGACCGGAATCGACGGCGCCGGAATCACCCGGACCCTGATGGACACCCACCCGTTCGGCTGGCTGTCGATGCTGTCGCGGGTGCTGGGTTCGGCCCGGCTGGAACCTCGGGCGGCGGCCGGCGCGGGCCTGGTCTACGTCTTCGTCCTCGCCGAGGACTGCCGGGGGGTGGGATCCGAGGAGGTGGAAAGCGTCATCGACCTGGTGCGTACCACCGCCGAAGCCGATGTGGCGGCGGTGTTCAAACAATCGCGGACCGCGGCGGACCGCTGGACCGTTTCACTGCGCTCGCGCGACAGCGGCGTCGGCACCGGCGATGCGATCGACGTCGCCCAGGTGGCGACCCGATTGGGCGGCGGCGGGCACCGCTACGCCTCGGGATACAGCACCACCGGCACACCGCGGGATCTGGTGGCCGGTCTGCTGGCCGAACTTCCGGCGGCCTGATCCGGCGGCCATGACCGACCTCGACGAGGCCCCGGCGGCGCCCGTGGCCGGTCCGCGACGAATCCTCGGGATCGCCGTCCCCACTCTCGGTGTGCTGGTCGCCGAACCGATTTACCTACTGTTCGATATGGCGGTGGTGGGGCGGTTGGGTGCGTCGGCACTGGCCGGTCTCGCGGTCGGCGGGTTGATTCTGGGACAGGTCAGCACTCAGCTGACCTTTCTGACCTACGGCACCACCGCGCGGTCCGCGCGCCGGCACGGCGCCGGTGACACCCGCGGCGCGATCGGTGAAGGGGTGCAGGCGAGTTGGCTGGCGGTGCTGGTGGGGCTGGTGATCCTGGCGGTGGGGCAGGTGCTGGCCCGCCCGATCGTGGATGTCGTCTCCGGGGGCGCCGATATCGCCGACGGGGCGGTGCGCTGGTTGCGGATCGCATTGTGCGGGGTGCCCCTGATCTTGCTCACCATGGCCGGAAACGGATGGCTGCGGGGCGTGCAGCGGACCCGGCTTCCGCTGATGTATGTGATTGCGGGACTGGTGGTTTCGGCGATCGTCTGCCCGCTGCTGGTGCACGGCCTGCTGGGTGCGCCCAGGCTGGGGCTGGTGGGCTCGGCGGTGGCCAACCTGGCGGGACAGGTGGTTTCGGGGACGCTGTTCATCGGTGCGCTGATCCGGCAGCGGACGCCGCTGCGGCCGCATCCGCGAATCATGCGCGCGCAGTTGGTACTCGGGCGGGACCTGATCGTGCGCAGTCTGGCGTTCCAGGCCTGTTTCGTGTCCGCCGGGGCGGTCGCTTCGCGGTTCGGCGCCGCATCGGTCGCGGCGCATCAGCTGGTGCTGCAGTTGTGGAACTTCCTGTCCCTGGCGCTGGATTCGCTGGCCATCGCCGCGCAGACGTTGACCGGCGCCGCGCTGGGCGCCGGTGACGTGGCCGAGGCGCGGCGGGTGGCCTGGCGGGTCACGGTCTGGTCCACCGTGTTCGCGCTCGTGCTGGCCGCGTGCTTCGCGGCCGGATACTCGCTCGTTCCGCGGTTGTTCACCACCGATCCCGCGGTCCTGGACCGGGTGGGTGCGATCTGGTGGTTCTTCGTCGTGCTGATCCCGGTCGCCGGCGTGGTGTTCGCCTTGGATGGGGTCCTGCTCGGCGCCGCCGACGCCACCTACCTGCGCAATACGACGATGGCGGCCGCGCTCACCGGATTCCTGCCGGTGATCTGGCTGGCCCTGGGGTTGAACTGGGGAATCACCGGAATCTGGTCGGGGCTCAGCGCGTTCATCGTGCTGCGGATGGTGGCGGTGGGACTACGGGCCCGTTCGTCGCGCTGGACCCGGATCGGCGCCGAACTCACCTCCGGTCCCGGATCCACGCGGTAACCGGATGTGGGAAATACGGGGCGCGGGCCGGAGCGGATGTGCCCGTCCGGGACGATCATGCGATGGTGGAATGGTGACTGCGAAGTTGATGGCGGTGAGCGATATACATGTCGGTCATCAGGGCAATAGGCCGGTTGTCGAGCGGATCGAGGCGGATTCGCCGATGGACTGGCTGATCGTCGCGGGCGATGTGGGGGAGAAGTCCGACGATATCCGCTGGGCGCTGAGCACCCTGCGTGAACGATTCGCGAAGGTGATCTGGGTTCCCGGCAACCACGAACTGTGGACGACCGCCAAGGATCCGGTGCAGATCAAGGGCGCCGCCCGCTACGACCACCTGGTCTCGCTGTGCCGGGATCTGGACGTGCTGACCCCGGAGGATCCGTTCCCGGTATGGGACGGCGCCGGCGCCGAGAAATACGGCGCACCGGTCACCATCGCCCCGCTGTTCATCCTCTACGACTATTCGTGGATGCCCGAGGGGGCCACCACCAAGGCCGAGGCCCTGAGCATCGCCCGGGACCGCAATGTGGTCGCCACCGATGAGTTCCTGCTGGCCAGCGACCCGTATCTGAGCCGCGACGCCTGGTGCCGGGCCCGGGTGCGCTACAGCCGGCAGCGACTGGACGCGCTGCCGGCGCGCACCCCGGTGGTGCTGGTCAACCACTTCCCGATGCTGCGCGAGCCCACCCGGATGCTGTTCTATCCGGAATTCTCGCTGTGGTGCGGGACCGAGGAGACCGAGCAGTGGCATACCGATTACAACGTGGTCTGCTCGGTCTACGGGCACCTGCATATTCCGCGTACCACGTTTCACGACGGGGTGCGGTTCGAGGAGGTCTCCCTCGGCTATCCGCGCGAATGGCAGCGTCGCGGTCTGCCCGACAAGCTGCTGCGCCAGATTCTGCCCGCCCCCGAATACGGTCCGGGCGATCTGAACGAGTTCGGCGGCCACTTCACGATCACGCCCGCGATGCGGGTGGCCGCGGAGAAGATGCGGAGTATGGCCGACCGCCGCCGCGGTGTGTAATTGACGCCGGATCCGCTCCGTCGGTCCGATTCGACACGAGCCTAGGAGGCGGTCATCGAGGAGCAGGCACAGATCATCGGCACGATTCTGCCGTCGGGGGTGGCCGCGGCCGAGTTGTTGCGGTATCCGGAGGGGCTGAAACCGCATCCCGGTGAGGAACATCTGATCGCGAAATCGGTCGAGAAGCGCCGCCGCGATTTCATCGGCGCCCGGCATTGCGCGCGCATCGCGCTGGAGCGGTTGGGGGAGCCGCCGGTGGCGATCGGTAAAGGCGAGCGCGGGATGCCGCTGTTCCCGCGCGGTGTGGTCGGCAGTCTGACGCACTGCGATGGCTATCGGGCGGCGGTGCTGGCGCATCGGCTGCGCTGGCGTTCGGTGGGTATCGACGCCGAACCGCACGCCGAACTGCCCGAGGGCGTTCTGGATTCGGTGAGTCTGCCCGCCGAGCGGCAGTGGCTGCGCGGCGCGCTCGCGGCGACCGGACTGCATCTGGACCGGTTGCTCTTCTGCGCCAAGGAGGCCACCTACAAGGCCTGGTTTCCGCTGACGCTGCGCTGGCTGGGTTTCGAGGACGCGCACATCACCTTCGACTTCGACGATTCCGGTAGCGGCGGAACCTTTCACAGTGATCTGCTCGTCCCCGGGCAGACGAACGACGGCGGGCCGGCGCTGACCGCGTTCGACGGCCGCTGGACGATCACCGACGGGCTGATCCTGACCGCGATCGTGGTGGGCTGATGCGCGAGGCCGCGACCGTGAATGCGCTGGGCGGACTGCTCATCGTCGACAAGGACGGCGGACAGACCAGTCACGATGTGGTGTCCAGGTGCCGGAAAATCCTGCGCACCAGGAAGATCGGGCACGCCGGAACGCTCGATCCGATGGCGACCGGAGTGCTGGTCCTGGGGGTCGAGCGCGCCACCAAATTACTGGGCGTGCTGACCCTGACCACCAAGTCCTATTCCGCGACGATCCGCCTGGGTCAGTCCACCGAGACCGATGACGCCGAAGGTGAGGTCGTCGCCACCACCTCGGCCGCACATCTCACCGACGCCGAAATCGCCACCGCGGTCGCCGATCTCACCGGCGATATCGACCAGGTTCCGGCCACGGTCAGCGCGATCAAGGTGAACGGGGAACGCGCCTACGCGCGGGCGCGCGCCGGTGAGCAGGTCGAACTGGCCGCCCGCCCGGTGACGGTCAGCCGATTCGACATCCTCGCGCGCCGCGATATCGATTCGACGGCAACGACATTCGTCGATCTCGATGTCGAGGTGGACTGCTCCTCGGGCACCTATATCCGGGCCCTGGCCCGCGATCTGGGCGCCGCGCTGGGGGTCGGCGGTCATCTCACCGCGCTGCGGCGCACCCGGGTCGGTCCCTTCACCCTCGAACACGCGCGTACCCTGGAGGCCCTCGCCGAGGATCCCACGCTGAACCTCGATATCGATTCCGCTGTGCGGCTGGCCTTCCCGCACCGCGAGATCACCGCCGCCGAATCCGAATCCCTGCGCGACGGCCGCTGGCTGGAACCGATCGGAATCGGCGGCGTCCATGCCGCGACCACCACCGACGGCCGCACCATCGCCCTGCTGGAGGAAAAGGGTAAGCGTTCGTCACCGGTATTCGTGGTGCGGCCCCGCGGCCTGATCGACTAGGTCGCGCACCGGAAACGCCTGCGGCTCACGCGGTATCGTCGTCGAGCAGATCGTGCAGCCGGGCGACGGCGTCGGTCATATGCGCGGTCAGCAGATCGCGCGCCTTCTTCGGCGGGGCGCTCGCGATCGCCTCCCGCAGGCCGACGTGTTCGCGGACCTGCTCGCCGAGGTCGGTGTAGGTGGTTTGCAAGGCGCCCAGGCACATTCGTGTTTCGATCAGCAGTGTCTGGGCCGCGCGCATCAGCCGCGGACTGTCGGCGCTGGCGACCAGGGCCTGATGGAAGGCATAATCGGCCTCGGTGACTCCGGTGGCATCGCCGCGCCCGGCGCATTCGGTCATCGCCGTGATACTGGGTTCCAGTGCGGCATGGGCGATATCGCGGCGGCCGTCCAGGATCAGGTTCAGCGCACCGCCTTCGAGTGCGGTGCGGGCCCGGTAGATATCGGCCACATCCTGCGGATTCAGTTCGATCACGAAGATGCCGCGATGACGGATGCTGATCAACAGCCCCTCCGAGACCAGCCGCTGCATCGCCTCGCGCACCGGTCCCCGCGAGACGTCGAACTGGGTCGCCAGATCCGCCTCGACCAACTGACTTCCCGGCCGCAGCGTGCCGTGCACGATCGCCGCGCGCAGCCGGTCGGCGATCATCTCGGACGTGGACTGCCGGTTGACGGGTTCGAATTCAACCACCGACATGGATCGGCCTTTCCGCGAACAGAGTTCCCAGCCCGGGGCCGGTCGGTGGCGTCCGAGCGGGTAAACCCGCTAATCGTAGCCCGTACCAGATGGTGACCTGGTTGGCGGTCAGCACCGGCTTGCCGAGGTCGCGCTCCAGATCGGGTAGTTCTCGAAGGGTGTGCATGGCGGTGTCCGGGATCAGCAGCGCCCGCGCGTCCGGGTGGTCATTGGCCGCGGCCAGGGCTCGCACCTGGTCCGGGGTGAGGGTGCCGACCTCGGCGGCGGTATCGATACCCGCACTCGACATCGACACCACCCGGATTCGGGCGGCCGCCAGGAAGTCGACGAACAGCCGGGCGACCTCATCGGGGTAGCTGGCGCATACCGCGACGGTTTCGATTCCCAGCGCTCGTACCGCTTCCACGAACGCGAAACTGGTGCTCGACGCCGGAACGCCGCAGGCTCGGGCGAGCTGC
>JAFMQT010000030.1 GCA_017354515.1 Nocardia sp.
GGCCCCGCCGCCGACCCCGCAGCAGCGGCCGCCGGTGCGCAGCCTCGAGATCATCGGATGCGATCAGGACGGGCTCGATCCCCGCACGGCTCACGTCATCGCCTCGGCTCTCGACGACCTGTCCGCGAAGTACCCGATTCCGTTGCGCGGCATCGAAATCAGCGAACCGGTCGGCGGCGAGGTGCAGCGGACCGGACCGGGGCCGGGCACAGAGGACGACAGCGGATTCTGGCTCGTCCTGGATCGAACGCTGGTGCGCCCGGAACCACGGCCATCACGGCAGCGATGGTTCCGGCGCACCTTCGACCGTGCTGTGTACGCGGCTGTCGTACGGGAGTACGCCCATGCCCTCGACCGCGCGGGCAATTTCGCGGCCCATGAACAAGCCTGGCAGACCGCGCTCAGCGATACCCTGCACGGCGGCAGCGCCGGCTACAACGCCCTGGATCCCGCACAGACGCTGGTCGACGGATTCACCGAGGTCGTGCTGCGCGGCAAGCGCGCCGGAAAGACGGCCACGAAACTGCACAACGCCCTGGCCGAGGCCGTACCGGACTACGCCGCCGACCGAGACGCCGGCGGCAAAGATCGTGGCGGCAGTCCAAGGAATCGGCGGACGCGGTAACCAAATCCGGTCCCCGACCGATGTGATGCCTGACCTCGAATGCACGCAGACGACCAGCAGGCCCAAACTCCTGCGAATACGATTGATCATCAAAGGTATTCACAGCGCAGATATGCGTGAAATCTGGTCACAGTTAGTAGGCGCAGCGTAGAAACACCGAAGGGGAGTCGATCATGGGGGCATTGTTGCCCACACTGCAGGCCAATCGCCTGCGGGAAGGCCTGACCGACTACCTCGCCACCACTTTCGCGCTGACCGATGCCGATACCAAGGGTGCGCTGGTCGACTTCATCGACCATCCGCGGGAGGGCATGTTCAAAGGCCCTTACGTGCGGTTACGGTTGCCGTTCGCGCCGGCTCGGGGCAACTGGGGCATGCATCTGGACTGGTATCCGCAGGGCTGGGTGCCGTACGAGCATCAGGCGGCAGCGTTCGAGCGGCTGTCGACGAAATTCCAGCCGCGGCCGCGGCCGACCCTGGTCACGACCGGCACCGGGTCGGGTAAGACCGAGTCGTTCCTGATTCCGATCCTGGATCATGTGCTGCGCGCCAAGAAGGCCGGTGTCGCCGGGATGAAGGCGCTGATCATCTATCCGATGAACGCACTGGCCAACGACCAGGAGCAGCGCCTCGCGCGGATGATCACGACCGATCCGCGGCTCGCGGGTGTGACGGCCGGCCTCTACACCGGCGAACAATCCTCCAGCGGCCGGACGCTGGTCTCGGCGGACGGGCTCATCACCGATCGCCGGATCATGCACGATTCGCCGCCGGACATCCTGCTCACCAACTACAAGATGCTCGACCACATGCTGCTGCGTCCGGATCGGGCGCCGATGTGGCGGCAGTCGGCGGAATCGTTGCAGTATGTGGTGCTCGACGAGTTCCACACCTACGACGGCGCGCAGGGCACCGATGTGGCGATGCTGTTGCGGCGCCTCGGGCTGACGATCAAATCGTATTGGACCGCGGACACCGACGTCACCGACGAAGACCGCGCCCGCCCGCTCGGCCGGATCACCCCGGTCGCCACGTCGGCGACGCTCGGTTCCGGGAAATCACCGACCGCGATGCTCGATTTCGCGCACACCGTCTTCGGTGAGGTCTTCACCGACGTGACCGGCGAAACCCGGCTGGAGCCGGAGGAATGGCTTGCCGACCGAAGTACCGCTCTCGACCACCTGTATCAACCGATTCGGCATCCGGCGCTGGACGAGGAGAGCTTCGAGAACCTGAAGGAACAGGTCGACGAGGCCCCCAACAACACGGCACTGACCGCGGTGGTTCTGGCCACGCTGTTCGAAAGGGCCGGCAGCAACGGTGATCTCGGCGAGCGCGCATCCGACCTTCGCAAACTCGACGACACCGAACTGCTGGACCTGCTGAAGAACCATGAGCTGTTCCGGAACCTGCTCTCCCGGAGCGTCGATGCCGTCTCGCTCGCCGAGTTGGCCGACACCATCCTGGAAACCACCATCAGCAGTCGGGATCAACCGCGTGCCACCACCCGGCGACAGCGCTACCTCGACTACCTGTTCGCCGCACTGTCGCATCTGCGTGCCGGTATCGGCCGCAGTGCGCTGAATGTCGATGTGCACCTGTGGATTCGGGAACTGTCGCGGATCGACCGGAATCTGGACACCGCCACCGTATTCCACTGGGCCGACGACGGCGCCGACGAGACGCCGGGCACCACCTACCTGCCGGCCGTGTACTGCCGGCATTGCGGCCGATCCGGTTGGGGTGCCCGATTGGCGCCGACCGGAATGACCCTCGACGTCACCGACGAGTCGATCCGAGCCCAGCACGCCTCGGGCGGCCAGCGTTTCCGTGCGTTGATATCGGCGCCCGCAGAAGCGCAGCTGGGCCTGGATGTCGATGGACTGCGGTGGCTGCACACCGAAGAACGCGAAATCGTCGAGGAGACACCGGATCCCGAAGGGCCGGAGGTACTTGAGGGGCGGGTTCTGCCGATCCTGGTGCTGACCGGCCCTGACGCCGAAGACAATTCGCAGAAGGATATGTGCCCGGCCTGCCGGACGGCGGACGGAATCCGGTTCCTCGGTAGCGCGGTGGCCACCCAACTGTCGGTCGCACTGTCGAGCATGTTCGGCGATGCCGCACTCGATACCGCCGAGAAGAAGGCGCTGATGTTCACCGACAGTGTCCAGGATGCCGCGCACCGCGCAGGTTTCGTGCAGGCTCGGTCGCATACTTTGAGTCTGCGCTCCACCATCCGGAACGCGCTCGGCAGAACAACTTCCGAGCTTTTGCCGCTGACCGATCTGTGTGCGGCCGTGATCGACCTCGCCGGCGAAGATCCGCTCCGCCGCTATCACCTGCTCGCACCGGACATCGTCGAACGCGATGAATTCAAAGCGTTCTGGGATGCCACAGCCGTGCAGTCCGCCCGGACCAAGGCCACGCGCCTGGTGCGCAAACGCCTGCAATTCGATATCAACCTCGAATTCGGACTGCAATCCCGGCTCGGCCGCACCCTCGAGCTCACCGGAAGCGTTGTCGCCGAGGTCGATCTGGGATCGACGGACCGCGTGGCCGAACTGGGTATGGCGGCACTCGGCAATACCGAACACCAGCTGACCTTCTCCGAGATCGACCCGGCTGCGGTCATCCGATGGGTGCGCGGGACCGTCGAGCGGATGCGGACCCAGGGCGCCATCGCACACACCTGGCTCGACAAGTACGTCGCCAAGGACGCCAACCGACGGTGGGTGTGGGGCGGCCGACCCAAACACGAGGGCATGCCGGCGTTTCCGAAAGGCCGTCCCGCACCGGCATTTCCGGCCATCGGATCCCGCACGATTCCGGACGGACTCGATACGATCACCTCCCCCGCCGCCTGGTACGCGCGGTGGGCGAGCAAATGCCTGGGCGTATCCGCGTTCGAAGGTGGTTTCGCGGCGCGGGCGCTGTTCGCAGCACTCGCCGAGCAGCGCATTCTGACCACGACAACGACGGAGAAGAACCTCACCGTTTACCAACTGGGGTCGGCGTCCGTCCTGGTCAGCACCACCCAAGAGGCTGATCTCGAGGCGGGTGCGAACCTGGTGACCTGCGATGTGTGCCAAACGCCGAATCCTGGAACGGCTACTGTCACAGCGCAACTCGACGGGGCGCCGTGTCTGCTCGATCGCTGCCCCGGCACCCTGCACCGCACGCCGCGGGAATCCAACTTCTACTACAAGCTCTACAACGACTCGGAGATGAAACGAGTCGTCGCGCGCGAACACACCTCTTTGCTGGAGACCAAGATCCGGCTCGAATACGAAACCAAGTTCAAGCAGTCCAGCACCGACCCGACCGCACCCAACGTTCTCGTCGCGACACCGACGCTGGAGATGGGTATCGATATCGGTGATCTGTCGACGGTCATGCTCGGTTCGATGCCGCGAACCGTCTCGTCCTATCTACAGCGGGTCGGGCGCGCCGGTCGCGCTACCGGAAATTCTTTGGTGCTCGCATTCGTCCGCGGTCGTGGCGAGCATCTGCCGAAGCTCTACGATCCCACCTCGGTCATCCAGGGTGAGGTCCGGCCACCGGCCACCTTCCTGACCGCGGAGGAGATTCTGCAGCGGCAGTACGTGGCGCACATCATCGACCGGCTGGCCCGCGAGCCCGGCGCACAGGATCCGGTGGAGGCGCGCACGGTATTGGGCACCTTCGACAAGGGCAGTTGGATGGCAACGCTTCTCACCACCGCGGACGCCAACGCCGCACAACTGCTGGACGAGTTCCTCACCCAGTTCGGCGGCCTGCTGGACACGCGGTCACAGGACAGCTTGCGCGCCTGGGCCACCGCCGCCACGGACGGAACAGCCAGCGAACTGGTCGCACATCTGCGCGAGGCCACGCACCGCTGGAACCGTGACGTCGCCGAGCTGACCACACGCCGCAAGGCTGTCGATACCGCCATCCCGGAGTTGGAGAAGCGAGCCAACTCCCCCGCCCACACCGACGACGACCGACGCGAATTACGCACGGCCCGAGGCACTTTGCGCCTGCTCGGCAAACACCTGCACGACCTCACCGCCGAACATTGGGTCGGTGTACTCGAAAGGTACGGCGTACTACCGAATTACACACTGCTGGACGACTCGGTGACCCTGGACGTGGGAATCACCTGGATCGACCCCGAAACCAACCAGTACGCCGGAGATTCCACGAGTTATCAGCGTGGTTCACGCGTAGCCCTCACCGAATTGGCGCCGGGTTCAACATTTTACGCCCAGGGCCTGGCCGTGCAGATCGACGCCGTCGATCTCGGTCCGGGCGAGGCCAATATCCACACCTGGCGGATATGCCCGGAATGCGGATGGACCGGAATATCGCACGCCGCCGATGACAGCCCACCGCCCGCGCACTGCCCGCGCTGCAACACTCCCGCCATCGCCGATGTGAGCCAGCAGCTTCAAGTCGTGGAGATGTCGCGGGTTTCGGCGGAGGTCCGCCGCGACGAAGCGACCATCAACGATATTCGCGACGACCGCAAACGCGAATCGTTCACCGTCGTCACGGCCGCTGACATCAACCCCGACAATATCGCGCGGCGGTGGTTCGTTGCCGACCGTGACTTCGGCGCGGAATACTTGCAGCGCATCGATATTCGCTGGCTCAATATGGGCCGGCGCACCTCCCAGGGCGGTAAACGGCACATCGCCGGCGAGGAAACCACCAGCGGATTGTTCCGGGTCTGCTCGGGATGCGGCCGGCTCGACCGCGTCGCCGGACACAACTACAGCCATGAACACCGCAGCTGGTGCAAATTCCGCAACGCGACCGACGAGAAGCATGTGCGCGAGATCGCGCTGGCTCGCACCCTGAACACCCAGGGTGTGCTGCTGCATGTGCCGAGCTGGCTCAGGTACGACTCGTTCACCTACCCGAGCCTCAAAGCCGCCATCCTGCTGGGTCTTCGGGAAGTGATCGGCGGATCGCCGGAACATCTGGACGTCGCGATCATCCCAGATGCCCTGCACGCGCCGAGTCAACGGGCGCTGCTGATCCACGACACCGTCCCGGGCGGCACCGGCTACCTCGCCGAATTCGCCGATGCCGCGAAGGTATGGGAGGTGTTGAAGGCCGCGCGGCACGTCGTCCACAACTGCGAATGCACCGAACAGCAGCGGCTGGCGTGCCATAAATGCCTGCTACCGTTCGCTACTCCGCGTGAACTGGACCAGGTATCGCGAAAGAGCGCGGCGCGGGTGCTCGATGAGCTGCTGGGGGTGGAGAAAGACGACCAGCCTGTCTGGAGCGATTGGGAGAACGTTCTCACCATCGCACAACCCCTGCGCCGAGTGGAAAGTGAGGAGTCGGCGCTCGAGGGCCAATTCTATATGGCCTTCATCGGTCGGTTGAAGAATATGGGCGCCACGATCAAGGAGACGCCGGGTACCTACGGCTCGTCGGCGACGATCACGATGCCCGGCAAAGTAATTCGCACCTGGAAGCTGACGCCGCAGGTCGCGATGGAAAACAGTAAACCCGACTTCGAGCTCAGCACAGTCGATTCCGAGGTTCCCGTCATCGCGATCTTCGCTGACGGACGCCGCTACCACGCTATGTCCAGCGCCAATCGAGTAGCCGACGATGCGCGCAAACGTGAGATTCTCCGGACCAGCAACAAAATTGTGTGGTCGTTCGGTCACGAAGACCTGGAGCGTTTCAAGGCGGGCAAGACACCTCCTCCCCCGTGGTACAAAGAGCGCCTCGCCAAACCCACCATGCGCAACGGCAACCTCCGTCCGGCCCTGTTCAATCTGATCACCGCGGACCCGATCACACAGCTCGTGGAATTCATGCAGGACCCGGATCGCGAGGCGTGGGCGGCCGTCGGCCATTGGCTCCCCCTGATGTTCATGGGGACCGAGAGGGCGAAAGGCGATCTGACCGCGGTGGTGCCGTGGGCGCTGGATCTGCTGAACGGGCGTGCGCCGTCCATTCCGGCGGGCGACTATGCGTGCTGGTCCTATTCCGATGGCCCCCTGGCGATTACCGCGGCCCTGCGAAACGATCAGCGAAACATTCACGCCGTACTCGCATTGGACGACCGCGACGAGAAGCTGGAAGAACGCGAGGGCCTGGCCTGGAAAGAGTGGCTGCGCCTGTCGAACTGGTTCGGACTGTGCGACAACCACATGATCACCACCCGCAGCCTGCTGTCCGCCGCGGCCGAAGTCCCCGATATGAAACCGGCACCCAGCGCCGCGGAGCTTTCACCGGAATGGCGGCAGGCATACGACGAGGCCTTCTCGTCCGCCGAGAAGGCTCTGGTGCTCGCCCTCGCGGCCGCACAAGCGCCGGTTCCCGTGATCGGCGGTGAGAGCGACGAAGGATACCTCCTGGATCTTGCATGGCACCAGGCGCATGTCGTGGCGTTGTTCGACATCGAGTCCGAGGCCGCCCAGGTGATGACCGAACGCGGTTGGACAGTGTGCCCGGCCGACGCCGAGCAGATCGTGGAAACCTTGAATACGAACGGGGTGGTGTGATGCCGAATATCGTCATAGCGACCAACACCAAGGCGATGGGCAAGCTCGACGGATCCGTCAAACGCAAGGCCTATGACTTCCTCGAGAAGCTCAAAACCGACGACACCGCACCGGGATTGCATATCGAACCCCTCAAGGGCGCATCCGATCCTCGGGTGCGGACCGGCCGGGTCGATCTGAATTATCGGGCGATTCTGTTCCGCCTCGACCCCGAGGGCGGCGACACCACCTACGTCTACATGGGGACGTGGAAGCACGATGAGGCCAATACCCTGGCCGAACAATCGATACTGCGGATCAACAAGATCAACGGCACGGTCGAGGGGATTCTCGGGGCAATCAACAGAGTGGCCGACCGGGCGGCCGACGCACGCCCGACGAGCGAAACCGGCACAGCGGGAAGCAAAGACAAGCCACCATTTCTGGTCGGCGTCGGCTTCACCACCAGCGACCTCGTCGACCGCCTCGGACTCGATCCCGCCCTCGCCGAACAGGCCTTGGCCGCCGCCGACGACTACGCGATCAACGAGATCGCCGCCGAAATCGACGGTTGGCAAGGCGATGCGCTACTCGACCTCGCCTGCGGCACCGCCATCGACGATATTCGCGAAAAGTATTCGTTCACAGACCATCCGGTGGATGAGACCCTCGACGAAGACCGTCAGATCCTCGTCGCGCTCGAACACCCCGCCTCGCGGATGCAGTTCACCTACATCGACGACAGTGCGGAACTGCGCCGCGTCATCGAGGGCGGCGACTTCGCGGCATGGCGCACATTCCTGCATCCGGAACAGCGCACCTACGTCGAGAAGGATTTCAACGGCCCGTTCCGGCTCTCCGGCGGAGCCGGTACCGGCAAGACGGTGGTCGCTATCCATCGTGCACACCGGTTGTGGAAGCAGAATCCGCAGGCGCGAATCATCCTGACCACCTTCAACAAGACGCTCGCGAAAGGTCTCGAGGCGGACCTGAAGATCCTCGATCCGGCCGTCACCGTCGCGAAACATCCCGGCGATCCGGGCATTTACGTTGCCGGAATCGACAAACTCGCCAGCGATATCGTCACCCGAGCCTCGGATCTGACCGACGCCACAGCCGCGGTATTCGGCACATCGTTCGACGTCACACCGAAGCGCAACGCGAACCCGGACGTGGTGTGGCGAGAGATAACCCAGTCCGCGGGCAGCGAACTCGACCGCCGACTGGCCACCCCTTCCTTCCTCGAAAACGAGTACGTATCGGTCGTTTTGGCGAACAAGGTGACGACGCTCGAGCAGTACATCCGGGTCTCGCGAGCCGGCCGCGGCGTGCGGCTCAGCCGGCCCCAACGCATCGCGGTGTGGAAGCTGATCGAATCGTTTCGACGGCACGGCCGCACCGACAGCAGCCTCAGCTTCCCCGAACTCCTCGCCGTGGCAGCCGAATACCTCAGCCTCGCACAGCGATCCGGACAGCCCTTCGTCGCGGATCACGTACTGGTCGACGAAGCCCAAGACCTGCACGCCATGCACTGGGAGCTGCTGCGCGCACTGGTCCCCGAAGGCGGCAACGATCTGTTCATCGCAGAGGACTCACACCAGCGCATCTACGGACGACCAGTCATCCTGAGCCGCATGGGAATTAAAATCGTCGGCCGCTCCCGCCGACTGACGCTGAACTACCGCACCACCGCCCAGAATCTGAACTTCGCCATAGGAATTCTCTCCGGAGCGAACTACCGCGATCTGGAAGAGGGCGAAGAGTCGACATTGGGTTACCGCTCAGCCCGCCTGGGACCGAATCACGATCGCCATCAAAGCAATTCGATCGTCGGCGAACTGGACTACATCGCCCGGTCCGTCCGCAAATGGATCGACGAGGGAGTCGAACCCGAGACCATCGCGATCCTCACCCGCGGCCAGAACGACCGCACCCAAATCATCCGGGCGCTCGGCGACCGCGGAATCGAGGCACGAGCACTCGACGACAACCCCGCATCCACCAAACACGTCCAGGTCCTCACTATGCACCGCTCGAAGGGTATGGAGTTCTCTCGCGTCATTCTCACCGGCGTGGACAACGCCCACGTCCCCTCGCAAGCGGCCCTGCGGACAGTGCCGGAAGAGGAACGAGCGCAGGCGGAATTGCGGGAGCGGTCACTGCTCTATGTGGCGGCCAGCCGGGCCCGGGATGAGCTCGTGGTGACCTGGAGCGGACAACCGTCAACGCTGCTGGGGCAGTAGCGACCACCCCATTCACGGCATGCGGGTGACCCACTACTGATAGTGGCCCAGGGGCACCGAGACGTCGTGCACGAAAAGCCCTTGCATGACCGGCGGAGTACTGCGGCCGCTGGGGTACCCGAGCCCTCAGGCGCGCAGCAGAGTAATGGTCCGGCCTGCGGGAGTTACCTTGTCGCTGAACTGGATTCGTTCGTCGATCGGCGCGGCACCACTACGCCGGTGCCTGGGACGGCGCTTCCTTGCTCATTACGGTGGACCTAACCCCACCGACTCAATGCGAAACTCGCCACGATGAATGTCGCACCCCCGACGGCGGCGAGTCCGCACCAGATTCCGGCGGCGGAGCTGCCGGTGGCGAGGGAATAGAAGAACCCGCCGAGAATCGTGACGATCAGCACCTGCCCGGTGATCGCGATTGCGCGGGTACTGATATCGCGCTGCCGCTCGTCGTTCGCCGTACCCCGGAGCAACGCGCCGGTCTCGGACCTTCGGCTCAGCAACAGCACAACCGCGACGTAGACCAGCATGATCGCCAGAATCGCGAAACCCAGCGCGGGTTTGCCGCGTGCGCACATCACGCCCAGGTACGCGAGCCCGGCGATGACTCCGAGCGCGGGTACGGCCCACTTGCGGTACACGTCGCGGACGCCGATCCGGGATTCAACATCCGACATGAAAGACCTCCTCGACCGTGGTGCCGAAATGGCGCGCGATACCGATCGCCAGAGCTAGTGACGGGCTGTAACGGCCCGCCTCGATCGCGTTGATCGTCTGGCGAGAGACTCCGAGCGCCGCGCCGAGTTCCCGTTGGGAAAGTCCGCTCGCGGTTCGCAGGCTCCGAACATCGTTCCGCACACATTGGAAAGTAAACTTTCCACCGACACCTGTCAAGCATGCTTTCCACTTGGCGGCGCGAACCGATTACTCGGACTCGGTCTCCACCAGCGCCCGAAGTCCGTTCCGATCGAGGCCCTGCGCAATGCCGAGTGACAGCAGTAACCGGGCGCGATGTGGTGACAGGCCGGACGCGAACTGGGCGCCCGCGGCCGACAAACCCGCGCCGCCTCCTCGATATCCATACCGTGGGGCCACTCGAGCATCCGGCGCCCTGGTGGTGATGACGACCAGGGTTCCGGCTTCCAGTAGCCGCTCGGCGGCCACCGCCTGGGCCGGCGGCAGATTGCCCGCCCCGTTCGCCGCCACCACCACCGCCGGCTGTCCTTCGCCGATCACAGCCAGAACCCGCCCGTCGTCGCCGAGTGCCGCGGTAACGATCGGCACCGGACGGATCGGCGCCGACGGCGCCGCGTGCGCCCCCCGACGGGCGAGGCGCCGATACCAGTGAATCTCACCGTTGCCTACGATCGCCAGTGTTCCTCGCCCTGGTGCGCCGAACGCCTCGCGCGCCGTCCCCGACACCTTGAGCACCTCGCGGGCCGCGAACACGCTGCCGCCGAAGACGACCACCGGGTCGGTGTCGATACCCGAGGCGGCGACGAACCGAGCGTCGGCGAGGTTGGCCGGCCCGTCACTGTCCGGACGTCCGCCCGTCACCATCGCCCCGGTCACCGCGATCGGCACCGGCCAGTTCCGGCGATACGCCAGCCACACCGACACTTCCTCGATCGAGTCGGTGCCGGTCGTGACAACGATCCCGGCCACACCCGTGGCGACCAGCCGCTCACATCGCGACACCAGCCGTTCCAGCAATTCGAAGTCGACTTCGGAGCCACCGACCAATGCCAGATCCTCGGCTGCGGCGAACCCGCCGACCTGGTCGGCTAGGGTTCCCGCATCACGGAACGGCTTTGCACCGCAAGGGGTCTCGAGCATCGAGATCGTTCCACCGAGACCGAGCAGGACGACTCCACTCACCCGTTGTAGAGGGTGTTCAGACCTGTGAACACATACGGCGAGAAGTCGTACTTCTTCGGAATCAGCCCATTGGTGGCGAATGTGGACACCAGCTGCTGTTCGGAGTCGACGACTTCCTTGGTGATGGGCACCGGTATCGAGGCGGTATCCCGCGCTGAAGGACCGATCACCGACGGCGGCAAACCCGTTGCCTTGGACCAGTAGTCGGCCCACTGATCGGGGTGCGCATTGGCCCACAGCCGAGCCTGGTTCCACACCCGCACGTACTCTCGGATCGCCGCTGCCTTGGCCGGGTCGGCGAGCGCCCGTTTGGATGCCACGTTGTAGGAGTAGTGCGTGCCGTACTGCGCGGTGTCGGTGAGAACGCGGGCACCGTGCAACTCCGTCGCCTGTTCGATATAGGGGCTCCATGCCGCCCAGGCGTCCACGGCACCCGATGTCACCGCCGCGAGTCCGGCCGCGGGAGCCAGGTAATCCAGGTTGACGTCCGATGGTTTCAAACCCACCTGGTTCAGCACCTGGAAGGTGAAATAGTTGGTGTTGCTTCCTTGATTCCCGGCGATCTTCTTGCCGCGCAGCTGGGCCACCGATGTGATGGGCGAATCCTTCGGCACCACGATCGCCTCATAACCGGCCGGGTTGCGGACCGCCGACACCACCGCGATCGGTGCTCCGCCCGCCGCGGTGAAGGCCGGTGGGGCATCGCCCACGCTGCCGATATCCACCGAACCGGACGCCTCGGCCTGCAGCATCACCGGTCCCGCGGCGAAATCGGCCCACTTCACCTTGAACGGCAGCTTGTCCGCGAGTCCGGCCGCGGACAGCAAGGCCTGCGACCCGACCCCGGCCTGATCGCCGACCGTCAACGTGACATCCGCGAGGTTGACTTGCGGGCCCTGCCCACTTGCCTGCGGCGCGGCCGATACGGTGGTCGCCGATGTGGAGCTGGATCCGCCGCAGCCCGTGACCCACCCGGTGGTGAGCAGGACGGCCAAGGGCACGACCGCCGACCGGAACAGGCTGTGTTTCATAGTGTTTCCTCTTTCACCAGTCGACTGTCGTCAGTCGACTCCGAGCGCGCTCAGTAGCCGAGTTCGCAATGCGAGGGTCTGCGCACCGTCGCGCTCGCGCGGACGGGCCGAAGTAACCGAGGATTCGAACGCGACCTGTCCCTCGCGCAGCACCAGCACTCGATCCGCGAGCGCCAGTGCCTCGTCGACGTCGTGGGTGACCAGCAACACGGCCGGACGATGCCGCTGCCACAGGCTCAGCACCAACTGGTGCATCGTTATTCGCGTCAACGCGTCCAAGGCACTGAACGGCTCATCGAGCAGCAGCAGCCGCGGCTGCCGAACCAGCGCGCGAGCAAGCGAAACCCGTTGTGCCTGACCACCGGACAGCGATTTCGGCCAGGCATCGGCATATTCCGCCAGACCGACTTCGGCCAGCGCCCGCCTCGCCGCCGCTCTGGGGTCGTTCTCCTCGAGACCCAAAACCGTGTTGGCCAGCACCGATTTCCACGGCAGTAGCCGCGGTTCCTGAAACGCGACCGAAACCGGTCCGTCGATCTCCAGGTTCCCGCCGACTTCCTTGTCCAGGCCGGCGAGCGCCCGCAGCAGTGTCGACTTGCCGGAGCCGCTGCGCCCGAGCAGCGCCACGAATTCGCCCGAACCGATGGTCAGGTCGAGACCGTCGAGCACACGTTTGTCCCCGAACACCCGCGTCACCCCCGACGCCGACACCACCGTGCGGCCATCGATCAGCCCACCAGCTCGTGGCGCCATGCCAGGGCCCTCCTCTCCGCGATGCGGACCATCCAGTCGGTCAGCAGGCCGAGGATCGTGTAGACGATCAGAGCCACGAAAATGACATCGTTCTGCAGGAACTGGGTGGCCTGGTTGATCAGGAAGCCCAGTCCCGCTTTGGTGTTCAGCTGTTCGGCCACCACCAGCGACAACCACGCGGCACCCAAACTCTGCCGAATTCCGACCAGGATCTGCGGCAGCGCTCCGGGGAGCACGACGTGTCGCAGCATCTGCGGCCGATTCAGCCCGAGCATGCGCCCGGCCTCGACCAGTTTCGGGTCCACGCCCCGGATGCCCGCGAAGGTATTGAGATACAAGGGTATTCCCGCGCCCAGCGCGATCAGCAGCAGTTTGGGTTGTTGACCGATTCCGAACCACACGATGAACACCGGCACCAACCCGAACAGTGGAACCGTGCGGATCATCTGCATGAGAGGATCGACCACGGTCTCCCCCACCCGGCTCAGGCCCGCGATCACAGCCAGGATCATGGCCACCGCCACGCCGAGCAGGAAACCCTCCGCCATGCGTTCCAGCGACGCGGCCAACGCGCCCTGCAGGGTTCCGTACGCCGGTGAGTCCGTCGTCGCGAGTTCGACCGCGGTCCGCCAAACATCAATGGGCGATGGAACCTTCTCGGGCGATACCAGCCCGCTCGCGCTGGCAACCTGCCACAACACCAGTACCGCGACCGGACTCAGCAGGCGATACCAGCCCGGTATCGAAAACCGGCGGCGGGCGGATCGCCGCGGGCGTTCGATACCGATGTCCTCGCCGGTGTCGGCGAACGGCACCGATGCGGTCACCGGCCCGCCGGTAGTAATGCTCACGCCGAACAGTCTGGCGGGCCGCACCCGCCGCGACGAGATTTGCGATCAGCGGGATTCGAGACGAAACAGCGCGGGAGCCGGGCCAGGCGGCCGGATCGCCTGAGACGGTTGTCTCCGAGGGGCCGGCCGCCACCTTCGAAGATTGCCTAGTCGGCCAGCAAGGCTCCTCCGTTGTCCACGAAGAACTTCTGCAATGTGCCGGCACCCTTACCGGACAGGCTTCGAACGAAGCTGTTCATCGGGTCCCGGCCGCCCTCATGGTGCGGGTAGTCACTCGCATAGCAGAAGACGTCTTCGAATCCGTACCGGTCGATGTATGTGCCGACGTCCTCGAAGTGGAAGCAGGTGATGCGGACATTGCGGCTCACGTACTCCGAGGGCCGCAGCTGCAGCTTGGTGAAGCCCTGCGCGGTCGGGAACGGCGTGGATCCGTAGAAGCGATCCATATTCTCGGCCATCGGGCCCACCCAGTGGCCGGTGAATTCGGAGGCGCCGAACATCAGGTCCGGATGGCGGTCGAAGACGCCGCCGAGGATCATCGTGGCCAGATAGTTCTGCACCGGCAGGTGAACGCTGGTCATGGTCCACGGGTCCAGCGAGAATTCGGCGCCCGCCATCCAACCTTCGAACGCCGGCGCGTTGCGCCATTCCAGGGTCTTCAGGAAGTTCTCACTGACCGAGATATGCATCAGCACAGGACATTTGGCTTCCGCGAGGGTTGCCCACATCGGGTCCAGCAGATTGCTGGCGGGCGATACCCCACCGGGCAGTTCGTCGCCCGCCAGCATGACGGCGCGGACCCCGGACTTCACCAGCTTGTCGGCCTTGCTGATCATCTCCTCCGGTGTGTCGCCGACCAGCAGGGCCGCCGGCCGGAGCCGGTCGTAGCTGCGGGAGACCTCGCCGCACCAGCCGTTGTAGATATCCATCAGGCGAAGCGCGTAGCCGCGGCGATCGCCGGTGATGGACCGGAATACATTCCGGTCGTGCGCCTTGTTGTACAGCGCGAATGTGGTGATCGCGGCGATGTCGGGATACAGGATCTGGCGCCGGATGCCGGTGAAGTCCAGCACCTCGATACGACGGTCGAGGTCGAACGCCCCCGGCGCCTTCTCCATCTTGAGATTCCACACGGTGTCGGCGTTGATCTCGGCCTCGTCGGCCTCCAGATCGGGGTTTTCGACGATCGCCACGCCCGCCTCGGATGCGGTCACCACCGCATCGATCAGCGGCTCGGCCACTTCGCCGTACACGTCCGCCCACCTTTTGACCGGCATGGCGCCGTGCGCATCAGCGTCGTTGAGCTGACCTGCGAGATGTGAAATCTCTTCTGGCAGAGTGAATGTAGAGAGATCGGGTTGTTCGGTTCGAACTGTCATGGTGCCCCTTCGGCCGATGGGTGGCGCGTCGGTGGACAAGTGACGACCGCCACATGGACAACGTGATGATAGAGCAATCTATTTAGTAGGTGCAGCGGTATCGAAGAATCTGGCCGTGCACCTCAGCCCATCAGCGTCGTCATGTCGCGGATGGGGTCGCTGCCGTCCCAGTCGGCGGCAATCGCCGCGACAGCGCTGAACATCTGGGCCGCGGGGCCCTGCTGCCCCATCAGCTCGGTCATACAGCCGATCAGCGGGCGGGTGTCCACGTAGGCGACCGGCGTCTGACCAGCGACCGAACCGGTCATCACCACCTCGAAGCCGTGCTCCTCGTAGTTGCGACATTTGGCCTCGATGTCCTCGACGAAGGCCTGGACATGGTGCAGACCGCCTTCCCCTTCGGCATAGACCTCGCGGAACGGTGACGGGCCCGTGCCGTGTGGCTGGATGAGTTCGATCTGCACCGAGCCGGCGTGCGCGATCGCCCCGCTGAGGTCCAGCTCCACCGGGCGGCCACGGTATCGCGCGTCGGTGACCATCCCGCCGATGTGCGCACCGACGAAGAACGGTCCGATTCCGGTCGTCTCCTGCCACTGTTTGACCGCCGAGTCGAGATCGTCTACCACCCAAGCGATTTGGGAGAACTGATTTCCTGCGAGCATTGATTCGCCTCCTCGATGTGTTGATGGCCGAGCTTCACAGGCTGAGTGTGACACATCTCATCTATTGACATAGATAGATTGATCTAGCAGCATGGCGCACATCACATTTCCACGGCAGCAGGCATGGTGCGATGGCGCGCGGAAAGTAGGAAACGCTCGATGACCTCGACAATGCAGTCGATCGCGGAGCGGCCCCTGGATCAACCAGAGCCGTCGCCGGTCGAACCCGAGAGTCCCAGCCGACCGAGGACCGGCGCCCGGTTCGGCCGGTATCTTCGCGACGCTCCGATCCAGTCGCTCGCGACGATCGGACGCTCGGCGGACCTCACCGCGGCGGTCATCCGATACGTGATCATCGGTCTGCTACGCGGCCGGCTGCCCGTGAGCGAGATCGTCGAACAGACCTGGTTGCTGCTCAAGGTCACCTCGCTACCGGGGTTGCTGATGGCGATTCCGATCGGCGGTGAGGTCGCGGTCGAGGTCGGCGGGCTGATGAATCAGGTCGGGGCGAACTCCCTGGCCGGTGCGGCCAGTGGACTGGGCGTGGTAGGGCAGGGCGCTCCGATGGCGGCCGGAATGCTGATGAGCGGTGCCGCGGCGTCCGCGATCGCCTCGGACCTGGGCGCCCGCGCGGTGCGCGAGGAGATCGACGCGATGCACGTGATGGGGGTGGACCCGCTCGAGCGCCTGGTGATGCCGCGATTCATCGCTATGATCGCGATCGCGCCGGTGCTGTGCATCATCATCGTCGCCGCGGGTGTGCTTACCGGCCTGGGCATTTCGGCGGGCGTGAATCATGTTGTCCCGGGCAGTTTCTGGCAGTCGTTCGGCGCGTTCGCCACCCCGACCGATGTCGTGTTCGCGGTGGTGAAGTCCCTGCTGTTCGCCGGGATCGTGGTGCTGATCGCGAGTCTGCGTGGGCTCGAGGCCAAAGGCGGGCCCAAGGGCGTGGCGAACGCCGTGAACGCCTCGGTGGTGCTCAGCGTGTTCTGCATCTTCGTGACGAATCTGCTCGTCAGCCAACTTCAGCAAATGTTCTTTCCGGCGCATTTGGCATGATCATGGAAGCAACGACAATGACTCTCCTGGAACCGAAGTCGACAATCATACGGTCGGCCCGTTCGGTCAATCGGCAATTCGCCGGCTCGCTGCATGAGCTCGGGCAGATCACGGTGTTCATCGGCAGAACGCTCTACCTGCTGCCGGTGACGGTCCGGCACTATCGCAAGCAGCTGCTCAAGACCATGAACGAGATGGCTTGGGGCAGTGGGTCGTTGATCGTCGACGGCGGCGTCATCAGCCTGATGTTCTTCCTGGGTATCTCGGTGGGCGCGGTGGTGGCGATCGAATCGTTCACGGCCCTGAATCTGCTCGGTTTCGGCGCCCTGACCGGAATCATCGGGTCGTTCGCGAATCTGCGGGTGATCGCACCGATCATGACCGGCGTCGGATTCGCCGCCCAGGCCGGTTGCCGGATGACGGCGGAGATCGGTTCGATGCGGATTTCGGAAGAGATCGATGCCACCGAATCGATGGGGCTGCAGGCGATTCCATTCGTGGTGGGCACGCGCCTGATCGGCGGGATGCTGGTCGTACTGCCCGGATATCTGATGGCGATGATGGTCAGCTTCCTGACCGGCAGCCTGGTGGTCAAGACGTTCTACAACCAGGCCGCCGGCACCTACGACCACTACTTCAAGATGTTCCTGAGCTTTCCGGACCTGCTGGCGTCGCTGGCAAAGGTGCTGCTGTTCTGCGCGGCCGTCACGCTCATCCACTGCTACTACGGATACTTCGCCACCGGCGGG
>JAFMQT010000554.1 GCA_017354515.1 Nocardia sp.
GATTGTGAATCGCCCCATGCGACACCGAAACACCCTTCGGACGCCCCGTCGAACCCGACGTGAAAATCACATACGCAGGATTCCCCGCACGCAACGGCCGCGAAAGTTCCACCTCCCGAACCGGATCCGGAGCCAGGTCGTCCACATCGACGGTATCCAGGTGCAACGATTTCAGCCCGTCGGGCGTCGGCACCGCATCGGTCGAGGTGGTCAGCACACACACCGGTTGCGCGGTCTCGAGGATATGGGCGATCCGCTCCGCCGGATGATCGGGATCCAGCGGCACATACGCACCACCCGCGGTCACCACCGCATACATGCCGACCACCAGATCCAACGACCGCCGAACCGCCAACCCCACCAACGACTCCGGACCCACACCCTCCGAAATCAACAACCGCGCAACACGATTCACCCTCGCATCGAACTCGCGATACGTCAGCTCAGCACCCTCATACGAGACCGCCACCCGATCCGGATACGCCAGCACCGCACGCCGGAACCCATCCAGCAGCAACTCCGAATCGACCGGACGATCGGTCCGATTCACCTCCACCAGCAACCGATCCCGCTCCGCGGAACCCAGCAGTTCGATATCACCAACCGGAACCGACGGATCGGCCACGATCATCTCGAGCAACCGCACGAACCGCTCCGCGAATCCGCGCACGGTCGCCTCGTCGAAAAGATCGGTGGCATAGGTGATCACACCACCCAGCCCCGCCGGCACACCCGATTCGTCGTGGGTGTCGGATAGGAACCACTGCAGATCGAATTGCGAGAGTCGCGTATCGAAATCCAGGCCGGAGACCCGCAGCCCAGGCAATTCCAATGTCTGCTGCGACAGATTCTGAAATGACAGTCCCACCTGGAACAGCGGATGCCGCGCGGTCGAGCGCACCGGGTTGAGCACCTCGACCAGCCGCTCGAACGGCACATCCGCGTGCGCGAGCGCCTGCACATCGGTCTTACGCTGGCGGGCGAGCAGATCCGCGAACGGCTCCCCCTCGTCCACCCGCGTCCGGAACACCAGGGTGTTGACGAACATGCCGATCAGATCATCGAGTTTCTCCTCGCCGCGCCCGGCCATGGGCGAACCGATCGCGATATCGTCGGTTCCGGAGAGCCGGGCCAGCAGCACCGACAGCGCGGTGTGCACCACCATGAACAGCGTCGCCCCGTGCGCCTGCGCCAATTCGGCTAAACCACGGTGAATTTCGGCGTCGACGCGGACCTCGACCATACGGCCGGCGAACGACTGCACGGCCGGTCGCGGCCGGTCCGCGGGCAGGTCGAGTTGATCGGGCAGACCGGCCAATTCGTCTTTCCAATAGGCGAGCTGCGCGGCCGCCATCGACTCCGGATCGTCCTCCGAGCCCAGCACCTCCCGCTGCCACAGTGCGTAATCGGCGTACTGCACCTCGAGCGGGGTCCAGCCCGGTTCGGCGCCGGCGGACCGGGCGGCGTAGGCGGTCATCAGGTCCCGGGTCAGTGGGGCCATCGAGGAACCGTCCCCGGCGATGTGGTGAATCACCATCGCGAGGACGTACTCCGGTTCGCTACCGGCCCCCGAGATCTCGAAGAGCGCCACTCGCATCGGCACCCGCTCGGTCACATCGAAGGCGGTCGAGACCAGGCCGACCACGGCCTCCTCGATCTCCTCCGGCGCCACCGTGCGCGATTCCAGTTCGGGGACAGCCTGTTCCGCCGGAAGGATGAGCTGCACCGGCCCCGATTCGACCTCCGGATATACCGTCCGCAGCACCTCGTGCCGGTCCACCAGATCGGCCAGGGCCGCCCGCAGCGCGTCGATATTCAGCCTGCCGGTCAACCGCACGGCGGCCGGCACGTTGTAGGCCGCCGACGCCGAATCGAAGCGGTTCAGGAACCACATGCGCTGCTGCGCCGGGGACAGCGGGATCCGGTCCGGACGCGGCATCGGCCGCAACCGCGATCCGGCCCCCACGCCGACGCCGCGCTCGAGCCGTTCGGCGAGCGCGGCCACGGTGGAGGCGTCGAACATGCTCTGTACCGGCACCCGGATATCGAGTGCGGAACCGATCCGGGCCGCCGCCTGCGCCGCGAGCAAGGAGTTGCCGCCGAGTTCGAAGAAGTCGTCGTCGGCGCCCACCCGGCCCGGATGTTCGCCGTCCCCGCCCACCAGCAGCGCCGCGAAAACTTCCGCGACCACCTTCTCCGTCGGGGTGGACGGCTCCCGGAATTCCCTTGCGGCGAACACTGGTTCGGGCAGCCGGGCCCGATCGAGTTTGCCCACCGGGGTCAGCGGAATCTCGTCCAGCGTCATGACCGACGCGGGAATCATGTACGCGGGCAACGATTCACCGAGGAAGTCATCGAGCGCCGGAATGTCGAGTTCGGCGCCGGCCCGCGGCAGGACATACGAGACCAGCGCGGTCGCGCCCGAGGGCAGGGTGCGGCCGAGAGTTGCCGCGAAGTCGATATCGGGGTGCGCGGTCAGCGCGTTGTCGATCTCACCGAGTTCGATCCGGAAACCGCGAATCTTGACCTGGAAGTCCGAGCGCCCGAGATATTCGATGGCGCCGCCGGATTCGGCGCGGCGTACCAGATCACCGGTGCGATACAGGCGCGTGCCCGCGCGACCGGTCTCCTCACCGAACGGGTTCGCCACGAACCGTTCCGCGGTCAGGCCGGGACGGTTGAGGTAGCCGCGGGCCAGTGCCGGACCCGCCAGATACAGCTCACCGACCACGCCGGCCGGGACCGGGCGCAGCCGCGAATCCAAAATGAACGCACCCACCCCGGGAATCGGGGTTCCGATCGTAATCGGCCCGCCGGCAACCATTTCCGCGCTGGAGGTGGCCAGAATGGTCGCCTCGGTGGGGCCGTATCCGTTGTG
>JAFMQT010000211.1 GCA_017354515.1 Nocardia sp.
GTGCCACATGGCCTGCACACCCAGCCGGTACACCTGTAGATCGATGTACTCCCGGCTGATCGGGATCAACGGCCAGGTCGGGCACAGTTGCCAGGCCACGCTGAGCGCGATCAGTAATGCCGGAGCCAGCCAGATGAGCCGACCGATGCGGTGGACTCCCGGGACATGCGATTCCGACAGCGGTTGTTCGGGTGCGGGGACGCTAGCCATCCGGGAGGAGATTACCGGTCAGCGGCGGTGGAACGAAGTTCGGGGCGCGGATGCCGCCGGCGCCCGCCCCGGGCGTGACAGGCCGGAATCCGCCGGATCGGGCGGCGAATTTCTCACGATTGCGCCACGTCGGCACGTACTCGGTGGCCGAATCACATACGGTTGTTGTTCCCGGATCGGGGCACGGGGAACAGCTACGGCAGAGGAGACGGGTGTGGCTGAGCCGACGCGAGAGCAGGACACGACCGGACCGGTTCCCCCCTCCAGATGGGGCGGCCTGCTGCGGACCAAATCGATCGAACAATCCCTGCGCGACACCGATGAACCCGAAACCCGCCTGCGCCGGGACCTGAGCGCCTGGGATCTGACGATCTTCGGTGTCGCGGTGGTCGTGGGCGCCGGAATCTTCACTCTGACCGCCCGCACGGCCGGTACGGTCGCCGGGCCGTCGGTCTCGCTGGCCTTCGTTTTCGCGGCGATCGCGTGCGGTCTGACGGCGGTGTGCTACGCCGAATTCGCCTCCACCGTTCCGGTCGCCGGCAGCGCGTACACGTTCTCCTACGCCACCTTCGGTGAGCTGGTGGCCTGGGTGATCGGCTGGGATCTGATTCTGGAATTCGCCCTGGGTGTTTCGGTGGTGGCCAAGGGCTGGTCGCAGTATCTGGGTGAGGTGATGGGCTCGCGCTCTCCGACCGTGCATTTCGGATCGGTCGAATTCGATTGGGGTGCGGCCGGATTGATCGCGATACTGACGGTGCTGCTGGCGATCGGCACCAAGGTGTCCTCGCGGGTCTCGGCGATTGCGGTCGCGATCAAACTGGCGGTGATCGCGATCGTGGTGGTGGTCGGGCTCACCTATTTCAAGTCTTCGAATCTGACGCCGTTCATTCCGCCGTCCAAACCCGGCGGCGGCGGATCGGGCCTGCATCAGTCCCTGTTCTCGCTGCTGACCGGTGCGGGGAACAGCACCTTCGGCTGGTACGGCCTGCTGGCCGCGGCGAGTGTGGTGTTCTTCGCCTTCATCGGATTCGACGTCGTGGCCACGACGGCGGAGGAGACCCGCCATCCACAGCGCGACGTTCCGCGCGGAATCATCGGATCGCTGGTGATCGTCACCATCCTGTACGTCGCGGTGACGGTGGTGCTCAGTGGAATGGTGCCCTACACGGCGCTGTCCGGTAAGGACGCCACCCTGGCAACCGCCTTCGGGGTGCACGGGGTGACCTGGGCGAAGAACCTGATCTCGGTCGGCGCGCTGGCGGGTCTGACGACGGTGGTGATGGTGCTGTTCCTGGGCCAGACCCGGGTGCTGTATGCGATGGCGCGCGATGGCCTGCTGCCCCGCGGGCTGGCGAAGACCGGCCGCTTCGGCACCCCGGTGCGACTGACCGTGGGGGTGGGCGTGATCTGCGCGGTGCTGTCCGGGTTCGTGGAGTTCGGCACCCTCGAGGAAATGGTCAACATCGGCACGCTGTTCGCCTTCGTGCTGGTGTCGATCGGCGTGCTGATCCTGCGCCGGACCCGGCCCGACCTACCGCGCGGCTTCCGGGTTCCGCTGGTGCCGCTGATCCCGGTGCTGGCAGTCCTCGCGTGTATCTGGTTGATGATCAACCTGTCGGTGGAGACCTGGCTGCGATTCGTGATCTGGATGGTCGTGGGATTCGTGGTCTACTTCACCTACGGCGTGCGTCATTCGATGCTGCGCAAGGCGCCGACCACAGCAGACTGATCGGCCACAGATTCGGGCTGGATCTCCGGAACGGCCCGCTGGGTGACGCCGATCCGCTGGGCGCGCCGCTCGGCGCCGGTCCGCGGAGCCGGCTGCCAGTCGACGGTGGGGGCGCCGAACGGCTCCTCCGGTGCGGTGGACGCGTGCGCCACGCGGGCCAGTGCGGTGGCGCGGTCGAGCTGTTTGAGCACCGAATCCCAGTCGGCCTGCTCGGCCTCGGGCCCGACCTGGCGCGCGTGGTCCAGCTGGATGCGTAGCAGGGTGCGGGTGGCCTCGGTGGTGTGGACCGCGGCCTGTAGTGCGTCCGAGGCCGGTTCGGCGGTGAAATGCAATCCGGCGATCCGGTCGGCCAGCCAGTAGACCTCGAAATGGGCCTGCGCACAGTATTCATCACGTTTGGCGGGATCGTCGCTGGCGTATTTCTCGGTACCGGGCCCGGCGGCGCGGGCGCGTTCCTCGAGGGCGGTGAGGTTCGGTGCCGAGGTCAGTGAATGGCGCAGATCATCCCCCATCATCCGATACAGCATTCCGGCGAGCAGTGCGTGCTCCACACCGGCCATGTCGGTACCCGACATCTCCGCGATGCCCGCCTGCTCAGCGGCGGTATCGGTGTCCGCGAGTAGAACCGCCAGTGCCGCTCGGAGTTGCGCCGTCGTAGCCATTGGTATGTACCCGCTTTCCCCTGCTCTCCCCGTCCGTTAACCGTGCGGAAGCCAGACGGGTATGGATAAGAAAACCGCTGTAACGGGGAATAAGGCTACCTTCCGGCAAATATCCCCCGCATACTGTTCGGAAATTCGCCCCGTTGTCGCTGTTCAGACCGTCGCCGGACGCGGCGCCGCATCGCGGTAGGTGCGCGCGACCAGCGCTGCCCGCAGATACCAGAGCCCGCTGGGCTGCATCGGATCCAGACCGGTGAGCTGGCCGATCCGCTTGAGCCGATAGTCGACGGTATTGGCGTGCACCTGCAGTTGCCGCGCGGTGCGCCGCCGGGACAGTCCGGTGGACATATGCCGGCGCAGGGTCTCGAGCAGGTCCGGATGATCGTCGAGCGGATCCAGCAGCGTGCCCAGCCGGTCCAGGCCCGGTCCGGGGCGGGTCAGCTGGTACTCCATCGCCAGATCCGCGAAGCGATACAGTCCGGGTGGGCTGGCCAGGCGCAGCACCGTATCGAGCAGTTCGTGTACGCGATCGGCGGCTTCCGGGATCTCCGCGGTCGGTGCGGTGAGTGCGGTGGCAGTGATCCCGACCTGGGCGGCGTCGCTCAGATCGGCGATCAGGTCGTCGAGGTCGGCGTCGGGGAACATCGCCTCCGGGATGAGGATCGTGCCGCCGTCCACACTCAGCAGCGACAGCGCCCGCCGGTCGCAGCGTCCCGCCAGCGCGGCCTGCGCTCTACGCAGTTTGCGGCGCGCCACCACCGTGCGGTCCACCTGTGGATTCGTCTCATCGGGATGGGACGGAATATGCACCGCCACAACGACATACGATGGTTCGATCTCGATTCCGCTGGCCCGCGCCATGGTGGAGGTGGGATGTCCGGACAGGAGCGCCGAGACCATGGTGTGCACGGCGGTATGGTGCTCGGTGACCGCGGCCTGATGTTCGCGTACGTACGCGAGGGCGACGGCCGGGGTGATGGTGTCCACGATTCGAAGCAGCAGATGCGCCGGATCCTCGGGCCGATCGCGCGGATCGGTCTGGGTCAGCAGCAGGTCGAACGCGATTCGGAAACCCTCGTGGACCGCATGATGCACGGTGTCGACCGGAATCCCCTCGCGCGCCCATCCGGCGGCCGCGCGCTGCAGGTATTCGACCTTGTCATCGGGTTCGCGACCGTCCAGGATGTCGACGGTCAATTCCAGGCAGATGCGGGTGACGGCGGTGATATCGCCGTGCAGGGCGTCGCCGGGCAGCGTCGAACAGGGTGCCACGTGTTCGGCGAAATGCCCGACCAGTTGCCGAGACAGAACCCGGACGTCTTGACGGGGCTGTCCGTTCATTTGTGCACTACCTCACTGCGAGTTCACGCACATCGAACGATATCCATCCCGATATCCAATCGCAACCTATTCGGCACGAAAGTGCCACGTGCTCATCACGTTCGATGACGATGCGCGCGAATTGCCGTGTGCCAGTGGGATTGCGCCGCACCCGATCGATGCCGCGCCGGTGGCCGCCGTGACCTGTGGATTTCATGTATTTGGGGTGTTTGTGATGCGAGACGCGGGCGATGTGCTGTTCAATGGATGGGCTTCACGTGCGTCACCTGATCGAATGCGCCACCCGCAGCAACGGATTCTCCCTCGTACACCGCAGCCTTCGAGAGGACATCGACCGTGAGTATGGTTCTGGCCGTCCACGATGCGTACACCACGGTGCTCGCCCAGGTCGGCAACCCGACGCCGGAGACCCCACCGGTGGCCGACAAATTGATGAAACTGGTTCGCTACTTCACCTGGTTCGTCCTGCTGTCCGGAATTCTCGCCATCGTCTACGGCGGGGGACGGTTCGCCTGGGAGAAGTGGAGCGGCGGCCCCATCGACTCGCCCAAGATGGTGGCCGGTGCGATGGTCGGCGGTGTGATCGCCACCAGCGCCGGCACCATCATGAACGCGGTACTCGGGAGCTGACCGCCGGGCCGGATCAGCTCTGGCTCAGCATGTCGCGCATCTGCTGAATCTCGGCCTGCTGCGTGGCCAGAATTTGCTGTGCCATGGCCTTCAGATCCGCGTTCGTGCCCTGCGTGATCTCGGTACCGGCCATCTGGACCGCGCCCTGATGGTGATCGATCATCATGGTCAGCCACTGCTGGTCGAAAGCCGCGCCGTCGGCCCCGCGCAGGGTGTTCATCTGATCGGGGGACATCATCCCGTCCATCGGATGCTGCGTCATGGCTGTGGGCGCCGGTTTCCCGAACGCGTGCAGCAGATCGGCCAGCCGGGACATCTCGGGACCCTGTGCCTTCTCGATAGCGGTCGCGAGGGCGGTCAACTGCGCGTTCCGAGATCGGCCCGGGACCATCCGGGCCATCTCGATTGCCTGCGCGTGATGCGGGTACATATCCGTCGCGAAGGTGACATCGGCGTCGGCGAAATCCGTCCGGGTGGGTTGCGCCGGCGCGGCGGACGGGCTTGCCTGTTTCATGCCGGGCATATCCGTCATGGACGAATGTCCGAAATCGCCACCTCCGCATCCGGTGAGGGCGATGGCGAGGGCGCTCAGTACGACGGTGACCCGTGCGCGCGAGCGTGCTCTCGACGGGGAGGGTTCAGGCGAGGATGCGGCCACACGGGAAGCCTACGCCAATTACCCCCGGGAGGTATATCGGCGATCGCGGTCGGCCCGGCGGTCGCGCCTTCGGCAATCCTCGGCGGGCGGAGTCGAGCGCGACCGATAAGGACGGTGTGACGGGCGGGCGTGATGAGGTGTGGGGTGTGCCACCGGGGTGCGTGGTGACCGCGGGGCAATGGTCTAGCACACTGGAGGAATGGCAGAGGTCGACCAGGTGCTGAGCCGATTGCGGCGTTATCCCGATGTGGAGGCGGAGAATCTGTACGCCGTCGACGCCGCCGACCGCCTGATCCTCGATACCGCCGCCGAACTGCTGGCCGGATCCGGTCCCGGCCGGGTGGCCGTGATCGACGACGGATATGGCGCGCTCACCCTCGGCGCCGCGGCCGTGCACGGTCTGACCGGAATCCGGGTGCATCAGGACCTGCTGACCGGCGAGCAGGCCCTGACCGCGAATGCGCGGACCGTCGGACTGGCCGATCGCTACCGATCCTGCGAGTTGGGACCGGAACTACTCGACGGTGCGACCGTGGTGCTGCTGCGGCTGCCGCGCATGCTGTCCGGCCTCGCCGAGATCGGCGAGGCGATCGCCCGGTACGCCGATCCGGCGGTCGTCGTCATCGCCGGCGGTCGCGACAAGTACCTCACCCCGGCGATGAACGATGTACTCGGGGAATACTTTTCGCGGGTCCGGGCCGGTCGCGGCCGGCAGAAGTCACGGACCCTGACCGTCAGTGCGCCGATATCGCCTGGCGCGCGGCGCTTTCCGGTCCGCGAACGACTCGGCGATCTCGCACTGGAGGTGGTCGCCCACGGGGCGGCCTTCTCCGGGCCGCGGCTCGATATCGGCACCCGGTTCCTGCTCGACCATCTGGAACGGATGAAACCCGATGCCCGCGAGGCCATCGATCTCGGTTGCGGCACCGGCATTCTGGCCACCGCACTGGCCAAATCCCGCCCGCAGATCACGGTCGTCGGCACCGACCAGTCCGCCGCCGCGGTCGCCTCGGCCCGCGCCACCGCGGCCGCCAACGGGGTCGGTGACCGGGTGCGGGTGGTTCGCGACGACGCGATGGCCGCGGCCGGCGATCGCAGTACCGATCTGGTGCTGTGCAACCCGCCGTTCCACGTCGGGGCGGCGGTGCACACCGGATCGGCCATCAAGATGTTCTCCGAGACCGGCCGAGTGCTGCGACCGGGTGGGGAACTGTGGACCGTCTACAACTCCCATCTGAACTACCGCGGGGTGATGGATCGCCTGGTCGGACGGACCGAGGTGGTGGGCCGCAATCGCAAATTCACGGTGACCCGGTCGGTCTGCGAGGCCCGGTCCGCCCGTCGGCGGTAGATTGTCGACATACGGGTCGGGGGCGTCACCCGTTGTGTCCGGTTCGGGAACTTGATCACGAGGCCGGACGTTGCATACTCGGAAGGGGAACGACAAACGCGGATCGCGTTGTCACACCGGACAGGGTGTGAGGGCGTGACAGCGGAAAGGCTCGGCGACGGTGCGCACAACAAGCAATCCGATCTTCAAGAATTTGCCTCGCCAATCGGGCGGAGGATATGCGGGATTCGGTTCGGCGGCCGCGGGCGCCGGGCAGTTCGCCCAGTACGGTCAGCAGTACCCCTACGGCACCCAGCAGCCCTATCAGCAGGCTTCGCCCGCCGCCCGGCCGATGACCATCGACGATGTCGTCACCAAGACCGGCATCACCCTCGGTGTCGTCACCGTGGCCGCCATCATCTCCTACGCGCTCACCGCCGCCAATCACGCCCTGGCGCCGCTGCTGGTCGTGGTCGGTGGTCTGGTCGGCTTCGTGCTGGTCATGGTCGCCAGCTTCGGCCGCAAACAGGACAACAAGGCGCTGGTCCTGAGTTACGCGGCGGCCGAGGGCCTGTTCCTGGGCGCGTTGTCGTTCATGTTCACCAATGTCAGCTTCGGCGGGATCGGCGGCGCCGGCCTCATCGGGCAGGCGGTGCTGGGCACCTTCGGCGTGTTCTTCGGCATGCTCGTGGTCTACAAGACCGGCGCCATCCGGGTCACCCCGCGCTTCACCCGCATGCTGGTCGGCGCGATGATCGGCGTCGTGGTGCTGATGCTGGGCAATCTGGTCGCCGCATTCTTCACCCCCGGTGGTTTCGGTCTGCGCTCGGGCGGCACCATCTCGATCATCTTCAGCCTGGTCGTCATCGCGATCGCGGCCTTCAGCTTCCTGCTGGACTTCGACGCCGCCGACCAGTTGATCCGCGCTCAGGCCCCGGAGAAGGCCGCCTGGAGTGTGGCGCTCGGCCTGACCGTCACCCTGGTCTGGCTCTACCTCGAGATCCTGCGTCTGCTGAGTTACCTGCAAAGCGACTAGGCAGTGTTTTGAAAGT
>JAFMQT010000555.1 GCA_017354515.1 Nocardia sp.
CGAACGGCCAAGCCAGCCAGACCATCGCCTGACCACCCACGAGCAGTGGGATCCGGGGCACCAGGACATCGGCCTCGCGCAGCCGGCGGGCGACCTCCCAACCGGCCACCGCGACCGCCACCGCGATCACGGCGATGAGCACATTCGGGACGAACAACAGGATCGCGATCAGGGCGATACCGAGCGCACAGCCGACCGCCAACGCGGCGGGTAGATCCCGACCGGCACGCGAGGGTTTGTCATTCACGGGCACCGTCGGCGCCTGCGACTCCCGCGCTGCCTCGCCGGCCGGATCGGTACCCGGCTCCTGCCCATCGCTCACCGGCGCCGTCTCGCCGGCTGCGGCTTCTTCGGCCACGATTGTCCCGTCGCTCACGTATCCGTCCACTCCGTCCCCCTACCCCCGGCAGCTATCCGGCCCAGGGTGTCAGGCTCACACCTCGAGCAGTTCCGATTCCTTGTGCTTGACCAGTTCGTCGACCTGGGCAACATATTTCTGGGTGGTCTTGTCCAGTTCCTTCTCGGCGCGGCCGACCTCGTCCTCACCGGCCTCGCCGTCCTTCTGGATGCGATTGAGTTCGTCCATCGCCTTGCGCCGCACATTGCGGATCGCGATCTTGGAGTCTTCCCCTTTGGACTTGGCCTGCTTGACCAGTTCGCGGCGGCGCTCCTCGGTCAGCTGCGGAATGACCACCCGAATGATATTGCCGTCGTTGGTGGGATTGACACCCAGATCGGAGTTGCGGATCGCGGTCTCGATGGTCTGCAACTGGCTCTGCTCATAGGGTTTGATCACCACCATGCGCGGTTCGGGCACCGAGATGCTGGCCATCTGCGTGATCGCGGTCGGCGAGCCGTAGTACTCCGCCACGACCCGGTTGAACATGCCCGGATTGGCGCGGCCGGTCCGGATGGCGCCGAGATCGTCCTTCGCCACCGAGACAGCCTTCTCCATCTTCTCCTCGGCGTCGAAGAGCGCTTCATCAATCACGACCGTTTCCTCCACAGCATCGTTTCGGGGGAACCGAACCCGTCCGGGCCGCTCCCCCACCGGATTCAGGACCGAACCAGTGTGCCGATCTTCTCACCGGCCACCGCGCGAGCGATATTCCCCTTGGTCAACAAATTGAACACCAGCATCGGCATCTGGTTGTCCATACACAAACTGAACGCGGTGGCGTCGGCGACCTTCAGCCCGCGCTCGAGTACTTCCTTGTGCGTCACCTCGGAGAACATGACGGCCTCCGCGTCGATCTTGGGGTCGGCGGTGAAGACACCGTCGACGGCCTTGGCCATCAGCACCACCTCGGCACCGATCTCGAGCGCGCGCTGGGCCGCGGTGGTGTCGGTGGAGAAGTACGGCATACCCATCCCGGCGCCGAAGATCACCACCCGCCCCTTCTCCAGGTGGCGGCGGGCGCGCAGCGGAATGTACGGCTCGGCTACCTGGCCCATGGTGATGGCGGTCTGCACGCGGGTGTCGATCCCCTGCTTCTGCAGAAAGTCTTGCAGCGCAAGGCTGTTCATCACGGTACCGAGCATACCCATATAGTCCGACCGGGCCCGCTCCATTCCGCGTTCCTCGAGTTCGGCTCCCCGGAAGAAGTTGCCGCCACCGATGACCACTGCCACCTGCACACCGGTCGAGACGACCTCGGCGATCTGCTCGGCTACGGTCTGGACGACGTCCGGGTCGAGTCCGACCCCACCCCCGCCGAACATCTCGCCCCCCAATTTGAGGAGCACTCGGCGAAAGCCCTCGCGGTCGGGCGCCGTATCCGGGTCCGTCATCGGTCTCCTAGCTCTCGGTCACGGTTCGGCAGTCGCGGCAGCTGCGCACGAAAAACACCATCCCGGACGCATATTTCGCGCGGGACGGTAACACGCCCATCCATCCTGCACCACCAGCGGTCACCGCGACGATCCGCCCCTCGAATTCCGGCCGGAAGCGGTTGGGGCACCCCGAAACAGCGGAAGGCCCCCCAGCCGACCGATTCCGGTCGCGTGGGGGGCCTTCCGGCACGGGTCAGGACTGACCGACCTCGAATCGGGCGAAGCGGGTGATGGTGACACCGGCCTCGTCCAGCTGCGCCTTGACGGTCTTCTTGTTGTCGGTGACCGACGGCTGCTCGAGCAGGACGACATCCTTGTAGAAGCCGTTGACCCGGCCCTCGGTGATCTTCGCCAGCGCGGCCTCGGGCTTGCCCTCCTCGCGGGCGGTGGCCTCGGCGATACCGCGCTCCTTCTCGACCAGCTCGGCCGGGACGTCCTCGCGGCTGACGTACTTGGCCTTGAGCGCGGCGATCTGCATGGCGGCGCCACGCGCGGCCTCGGCGGCGGCCTCGCCCTCACCCTTGTACTCGACCAGCACACCGACGGCCGGCGGCAGGTCCGAGGACCGCTTGTGCAGGTAGGTCGCCACCGGGCCGTCGTAGGACACCACCCGGCGCAGTTCGAGCTTCTCGCCGATCTTGGCGGCCAGCTCCTGCACCACCTGATCGGCGGTCCTGCCGTTGACGTCGACCGCCTTGAGCGCGTCCAGGTCAGCGGGGCGGACCTTCGCGGCGGCGTCGACGATATCGCCGGCGGTGTTCTGGAACTCGTCGTTCTTGGCGACGAAGTCGGTCTCGGAGTTGAGCTCGATCATCACGCCGTTCTGAGCGGCGACCAGGCCCTCGGCGGTGGCGCGCTCGGCGCGCTTGCCGACATCCTTGGCGCCCTTGATCCGCAGCACCTCGACGGCTTTATCGAAGTCGCCGTCGGATTCCTCCAGGGCCTTCTTGCAGTCCATCATTCCGGAGCCGGTGAGCTCGCGGAGCCGCTTCACATCCTGGGCGGTGTAGTTCGCCATGGTGGCGAGCCTCCTCGAAAGGTT
>JAFMQT010000556.1 GCA_017354515.1 Nocardia sp.
CAGGTTCTCAGAACGGCACAGGCGCAGCCGGAACAGTCCTTCGCGGCCGGCCTGGGTGAACTGATGCAGGATCGCGGCGTGATGGTCGGTGCGGGCGCCGATGATGCGGTATTCGCGCTGAATTCCTTCGCTGCCTTTATATCGGTTGGTTCCGCCGAGGACGGCGATGCGCATATCCGAGGCGCTGAGCGTGTGCAGGGCGAGCTGGATCCGCTCGAATTCGTCGGTGTCGTAACGATTGCGGACCGCGATCCGGTTCGCCTCGAACTCGTCGACGAATTCGAAGCGGGAGGTGTAGCGCAGGATGTTCGGGATCCGATCGTTGGCGTCGCTGTACCATAAGGCCGCGAAATCATCCGGTTCCCAGGACCATTCGGACATACGTTTATCCCCTGGTGGTGTCGCCGGGCACTACCGCTCGTCCGGTCGTTCGTCTTGTCGGTCATCCGCTGCCGGTGACTCGGCGGCGGTGTATTCGGCGCCGATCACGCCGCCGGGAAGGGTCTTCGGCAGCTCGCCGATCAATTCCTCGGCATTCTCGGCGGTGGTCAGGTAGTCGGGCGTCTTGTGTTCGCGGTCCTGCGCCCGCTTCGTATTCGCGCCGGGGATTCCCATGCCGGGTAGTCCCGCCGCACCCGCCGTGCGGCCCGTCGACGCTGCCGGATTCATCGCGCCGCCGGGCTTTCCGGTTCCCGGTAGGCTGCGGCCCGGTCCACCGGATCGCGAACCTGATCCAGAATCCGAACCTGGGCCGTGGATTCCACCGATTCCGCCCGGGGAACCAAGGCCGCCGCCAGAGGAACCGGGCGAGCTCGCGCCATCGGATAGTCCGCTGGGTGTGGTCGCCGCGCCCAGCTTCGACGGATCTACCCCGGCAGGTTGCACGGCGTTCAGATGGGGTGCGCTCGGTGAAGTCGGTTGGGACGATGGATTTCCTTGTGCTGCTGGGTTTTCGGCCCCGGGCTTGGTTCCGTCCGGATCGCCGGGCTTCGGGTGGCCCGAATCACCGTCCTCGTGACCGCCCGGGCCGGCGCCTGGAATGCCGCCGCCAGGATGGGCTCCGCCCGGACCGCCTGGCCCACCCGTCACCGACCCGGCGCCGGGACCCGATCCGCCGGGGACGAAGCCGGCTGAATGGGTGGGATTGCTCGCCTCGGACAGCACCGGGATCGTCGCATCGACCTGGCCGAGCGGTTTGACGTACAGTTCCTTGTACTTCTCCCACCCCTCCTGCCGGTGCTGCCCCTGGCGTTCCTCCAGATCGAATCGGTGCGGCGGCCACAACCACGAGGTCGCGTCGATGTGGACGCCCTCGGGTATGGAGTGTTTGGCATTGACCACCGCCTCGGCACTGCTGACCATATGGTTGGTCAGCTGTTGCAGCGGATCCGTCAACTGCTGTGCGGCGTGGGTGTAGTCGCCGATCGCCTTCTTCGCCGCCTCGGCCGAAACCCCTTCCCACGCATCGGATATCGACCTGGTGATCTCCTGTTGGAAGGTCTCGACCCCCTCGTTCCACAGGTTCGCCGCTGTTTCGTATTGGCGGGCCTGGTCGTAGGTGTGGTCGACGGTCAGGGACTGGAAGGCATTGTGCAGTTCGCCGTCTTTCCAGTTCGCGCCCAGCGGCCCACCCGACGGGATCCACGGCTGTTCGTATCCCTGGGGTCCTTGTGGATTCGTCATACCGTCGCCCTACTTCATGTGTTTCGCCGGCAGGCCACGGGCATGGAACGGCTCACGCTGCGGCGGCGGGCGTTGGGGGAGAGTCTGTTCGAGTTGCTTGTAGCGAGCGGCGGCGTCCGCGTCGGCGTCGGTGATGCGTTTGCGGGCTTCGCGGTAGGTGGCCTGGATGTCTTCAACCGCTCGGCGGTGAGTCTCCATGACCGCCCAGACGCTGTTGCTGGAGGTATTCGTCTGGCTGTCGGTGGGAGCCATGGATTTCGTCTTGAACCGCTCGACGACCTTCTGGCCGGAAATCAGGACCTTGCCGTCAGGGCCGCGATAGTCCTCACCGAGTCCCCAGCCCGTGGCCTGTGAAACCTGTTGCATGATGACCTGGATCTCGTTGATGTTGTCGATCATTTTCTGGCAGGCACGGTCGACGTGGACGAACTGTTCGAGGTCCATCCGCATATTGATGTTGCCGGCCTTCGCCTCGTTGATCATGGCCGCGAACGGTCCCGGTGGCGGCTTGTCTGGCTGTGTCACTGGCCCCTCCCTTCTCGATTATTAACGGTGCATGGGTTCACAGGCTTGCGGGAACCAACGGTGTGATCTTGGTGGCGACGTCTTGCGCCATATCGCAGGCATCGAGTTCCCCCGCACCTCCCTCGCCGTAGTCCCTGCCCTTCCCCAGGAAGAACTCGATCGAACCGCCCTTGACCTGGACGTCGATCGTGCATTGGCGGTCGGGGTGATCCGGTGCTTGCCGACTGGATATCGCAGGTCGTCCGGCGATTGTGAGGTCTTTGGTGTCCTGAAATTGATGTTGGCGTACGGCATCCAAGGTCACATTGGTCATCCGGACGGACACGGAGTAGTAGTTCGACCGAACCCACTGGCACCCCACCCAGTGTGTGGGCGTTCCGTCGCCGTAATCGGCGTCGATCTTCGAGTGCAGCTGCAGCGAATCCAGCACGCTGCTGGGAATGTCATTACAGGGATCGAACCCCTGCGGAACCTCAACTGTCATCGAAGTCGCCGCGGCACCGGACGATTGCCCGCCCCCCGACGACCCACACCCCCCAACCAGCACGCTCGCCCCCGCGGCAACCACCATCGCCACGCCCCGGCTTCGCTGCCTCCAGTTGCCCATGCTGTCCTCTCGCCACCGGTACTTCATGCCCGGGGCCAGCCGAACTCCTGCCCCCTC
>JAFMQT010000031.1:0-9610 GCA_017354515.1 Nocardia sp.
GCGGTGGCGGATGCGCCCGCCCGCACCCGCGGTGCTGGAATACCTGGGGCGCACCGATTTCCAGGTCAAGATCCGTGGCCAGCGCATCGAACTCGGCGAGATCGAGGCGGCCCTGCTGGCCGGCGAGGACATCTCGCGCGCGGTGTGCGTGGCCCACAGTGGTTCGGCCGGCGCGGAATTGGTCGCGTACGCGGTCGCCGCGCCCGGCCGGATCGTCGACAGCGATCGGGAACTGGCCCGCCTGCAAGCGATCCTGCCCGTCTACATGATCCCGTCGGCCCTGCTGGTGCTGGACGAATTGCCGTTGAGCGCCAACGGGAAGATCGATCGCAAGGCACTGCCGGCGCCCGGACTGCCGGCCCGCCGCGGCGGTGAGCCGGTGCCGCCGCGGACCGCCACCGAACGCCAGCTCACCGAAATCGTGGGGCACGTACTCGATTGCGACGAGGTGGGTGTCACCGACAGCTTCTTCGACCTCGGCGGCAATTCGCTGTCGGCGGCGCGCGCGGTGGCCCGGATCAACGCGGCCTTCGCCACGACTTTGACTATTCGCGATCTGTTCGAGTCCGCCACGATCGCCGCATTGGCGGGCCGGATCGGTGCGGCGGCCGCCGACCGGACCTCCCCGGCGCTGGTGGCCGGGCCGCGACCGGAGAGTGTGCCGCTGTCCTCGGCGCAGCAGCGGCTGTGGATCCTGAACCGGTTCGCCGAGCACGCCGGCGCCTACAATATGCCGCTGGCGGTGGAGCTGACGGGAACCCTGGACGTGCCGGCACTGCGCGCGGCGCTGCTGGATGTGCTGGACCGGCACGAGAGCCTGCGCACCACCTTCCCGGAAACCCCGTTCGGACCGGTGCAGGTCGTCCACGCCGCGGGCGAGATTCCGTTGACCGTGGAAGCGGTCGAGGCCCCGGAGGCCGACGCGCTGTCGCTGGCCACCGAATACGCCGGATACGGGTTCGATCTGCGCACCCAGGCCCCGATCCGGGTGGCACTGTATGCGATCGGCCCGGACCGGCACCTGTTCCTGATCGTCCTGCACCACATCTGCGGTGACGGCTGGTCGGTGGCGCCGCTGGCCCGCGACCTGATGACCGCGATGGCGGCCCGCACCGCCGGCACGGCCCCGAGCTGGACGCCGCTGCCGGTGCAGTACGCCGATTTCGCGCTGTGGCAGCGCGAATTGCTGGGCGAGGAGACCGATCCGGCCAGCGCCCTGTCGCGTCAGCTCACCTACTGGCGCGGTGCGCTGGCCGATCTGCCCGATCAGCTGGATCTGCCGCTGGACAGGCCCCGGCCGCGCCGTCGCGAACCCAGCGGCGGGCGAGTGGAATTCGGTATCTCATCGCAGACCCGGAGGGCGGTGGCCGCGCTGGCCGCCGAGCGCGGGGTGAGCACCTTCATGATTCTGCACGCGGCGCTGGCGAGTCTGCTGGCGCGGCTGTGCGGCAGCGGCGACATCGCGATCGGCACACCGATCGCGGGACGGTCGGATCCCGCCCTCGACGATCTGGTCGGCATGTTCGTCAACACCCTGGTGCTGCGCACCGAGATCGATCCGGCGGCCGGATTCGACCGCGTCCTGGACGGGGTGCGCGAAACCGACCTGGACGCCTTCGCCAATGCCGATGTGCCCTTCGAGCGTCTGGTCGAGGTGGTCAACCCCGCCCGTGACGCCGGGCGCCACCCGCTGTTCCAGGTGATGCTGTCCTATGAGGACACCCCGCAGTTGCGGGTGCAGCTGGCCGATCTGACCGCGCGCATCCTGCCGATGGATATCGGAGTCGCCAAATTCGATCTGCAACTGGTCGTGCACGATACCGATACCGCGGGCGAGGGGCCGTTGTCCGCTGAATTCGGTTATGCCACGGATGTTTTCGATCACGAAACGGTCGAGGCCATCGCGGGCCGGTTCGTTCGGATTCTCGACGCCGCGGTGACCGCCCCCGCGACGGCGGTCGGTGATCTGCCGCTGTTGGACGCCCGCGAACGGGCCGCACTGGTGCCGATCACCGGCGCACCGGCAGCGGCGCCGGTCACCCTGACCGATCTGCTGTCCAGCGCGGCCCGCCGGAACCCGCGGGCGGCGGCGGTCCGCTACCAGGGCCGCGATATCACCTACCGGGAGCTGGACACGGCGGCCAACCGGCTGGCGCGAGTGCTGATCGATGCCGGCGCCGGACCCGAGACCGTGGTGGCGGTGGCGCTGCCGCGCTCCGTCGATTCGATTCTCGCCATCTGGTCGGTCGCCCGAGCGGGTGCCGCCTACGTGCCGGTCGACCCCGCCTACCCGGCCGAACGTGTCGAACATATGCTCACCGATTCGCGCGTCACGCTGGCCCTGACCGATGCCCCCAGTCGAGCGGTGCTGCCGGACCTGGCCGGTATCCGGTGGCTGGTCATGGGGTCACCAGAGCTGAACAGCGATATCGGACGGGCCCCCGCCACCCCGATCACCGACGCCGAACGCACCGCGCCGCTGCGGATCTCGCATCCGGCGTACCTGATCTACACCTCCGGCTCGACCGGGAAGCCGAAGGCGGTCGTGGTCACCCACGGCGGTATCGCCTCGCTCGCCGCCGAACAGCGGCAGCGGTTCCGGGTGCGCGAATCGGCACGCACACTGCACTTCTCGTCGCCGTCCTTCGACGCCTCGGTGCTGGAGTTGCTGCTCGGATTCGCGGCCGGCGCCACCGTGGTGGTGGCTCCACCGCGTATGTACGGCGGCGCGGAACTGGCCGGATTCCTGCGCACCGAACGCATTACGCATGCCTTCATCACCCCGGCCGCGCTCGCCACCGTGGACCCGGCCGGGCTCGACGAGCTCGAGACGGTGATCGTCGGGGGCGACGCCTGCCCGCAGGATCTGGTGAGCACCTGGACCGCCCACGGCCGCATGCACAATATGTACGGACCGTCCGAAGCCACGGTCGCGGCCACCGCGAGTGCGCCCATGGTGGGCGGCCGCCGCGTGCCGATCGGCGAGGCCGTGCGCGGTATGCGACTGTACATCCTCGATCAGCGGCTGCGGCCGGTGGCGCCGGGCGGGGCGGGGGAGTTGTACCTGTCCGGGCCCGGACTGGCCCGCGGCTACCTCGGTCGCCCCGGCCTCACCGCCACCCGGTTCGTCGCCGATCCGCACGCCACCGGTGAACGCCTGTACCGCACAGGAGATCTGGTGACCTGCGACCGGGACGGGGTGCTGTACTTCTTGGGCCGTGCCGATGATCAGGTCAAGATTCGCGGGTTCCGCATCGAACCGAGCGAAATCGACCATGCCGTGCGCGAACATCCCGGCGTGAGCTTCGCGCTGACGGTGGTGCACACCGGTGAGTCGGGTGAGGCCCGGCTGGCCACCTACGTCGCCGGAACCGATCTGGACGGCGCGCAGATACTCGACACCGCGCGCCGCACGCTCCCCGCGCATATGGTGCCCGCCGCGGTCACCGTGCTGGACGAGGTGCCGGTGACCCCGGCCGGCAAGGTGGATCGAAAGGCGTTGCCGGAACCGGCATTCGCCGCCACCGCCAGCTCCCGGCCGCCGGAACCCGGGGTCGAGGAGCGGGTGGCGGACATCTTCTCCGCGGTGCTCGGACACCTGGTCACCGGTGCCGAGGACAGTTTCTTCGACGCCGGCGGCAATTCGCTGCTGGCCACCCGCCTGACCGCCGCACTGCATACCGAATTCGGGATCGAACTGCCGGTGCGCTCGGTCTTCGAGGCGCCCACGGTGGCGGGTGTGGCGGCCCAGCTCGCCGCGGCTCCCACCAGCGGCCGCGTCGCACTGACCCGCTACACCCCACGGCCGCAACGGATTCCGCTGTCGCTGCCGCAGCAGCGGCTGTGGTTCCTCAACCGTCTCGACACCGAATCCAGTGCCTACAACATCGCTTTCGCCTTGGATATCGAGGGCGCGCTGGATGTGCCCGCGCTGCGCCGGGCCGCGGCGGACCTGCTGGAGCGCCACGAGGTGCTGCGGACCGTATTCCCCGCCGAGTGCGACGGCGCTCGCCAGCGAATCCTCGACGCCGGCGAATGCGTCCCAGCGCTCGACCCGGTCAGCACCGACAACGACGGCGCGGACGCCGCGCTCGATGAACTCGCGCGCGCCGGATTCGACCTGACCTGTGAGATTCCGGTTCGAATGATGGTGCTGCACACCGGAACCGATCGGTACCGGGTGGGGATCGTCATCCACCACATCGCCGCCGACGGGTCCTCGATGACACCGCTGACCACAGATCTGATGACCGCCTACGCCGCTCGCCTCGCCGGGCACGCACCCCTGTGGGAGGCGCTGCCGGTGCAGTACGCCGATTTCAGTCTGTGGCAACGCGATTACCTCGGTGACGAATCCGATCCGTCCGGCGCGGCGGCGAACCAGTTGCGCTACTGGAAGCAGACCCTCGACGGAATCCCGGACGAACTGCCGTTGCCGTATGACCACCCGCGCCCGGCCGAGCCGACGCAGCGGGCCGGGCGCGTGAATGTCGAACTGCCGCTGGTATTGCGCTCGCAACTGCGGGAGGTGGCTCGCGCTCACGGCGTGAGCATGTTCATGCTGCTGCGCTCGGCGCTGGCGGTCAGTCTGCGAATCGTCACCGGCGGCCGCGATATCGTGATCGGCACCCCGGTGGCCGGTCGCAGCGACACCCGTCTCGACCCACTGGTCGGCATGTTCGTCAACACCCTGCTGCTGCGTTCGGATGTCGACCCCGATCGCAGGTTCGCCGACCAGTTGCGGGTCGATCGTGACAGCGAACTGTCGGCCATGGCCCACACGGAACTGCCCTACGACCGGATCGTCGAGGAACTCGGCCGCGGACGCGGCGGGGTGCGGCCGCGGATGCAGGTCGCACTCACCATCCAGGACACCGTCCCGCCGGCGCTGGAACTGCCGGGTCTGCGGGTCGGTGTGCGCGAACTCGATATCGCGCTGGCCAAATTCGACCTCGAGGTCCGGGTCGCCTCCGAACCCGAATCCATCGAATTGCTCTATGCCGCCGAACGTTTCGATGTCGAGACGGTGCGGGTGCTGGGGGAGCGGCTGCGCACGGTGCTGACCACGATCGGTGAGCGGCCCGATATCGCGATCCGCGATATCGACGCCCGCACCGCCGTCGAACGCACCCGATTCACCCCGGGTCGTGGTCCGGCAGCAGGACCGCGATGCGGTCTGGCAACCTTCTTCACCGCGACCGCCTACCGCCACCCCGGCCGCGTGGCCCTGCGCGGCGGCGACGGCGAACAACTCACCTACGCCGAACTCGACCACCACACCAACCGCATCGCCCGCGCGCTCATCGCGCGCGGAATCGGGACCGGTGACCGGGTCGCGCTCGGGCTGACCCGCTCGGTGGAATCGGTCACGGCCGCGCTGGCGGTCGCCAAATCCGGGGCGGCGTTCGTGCCGATCGACCCCAACTATCCCGCCGGCCGGGTGCGGCACATGCTCTCGGACTCCGGGTGCGGACACGGCATCACCACCACCGACCGGATCGAGCGGTTACGTGCGGCCGGCGACGAGACCGGTGTGCGGTGGCTGCTGCTGGACGACAGCGACGTCCGGGCCGAGCTCGATCGCCAGGATTCGCGCACCATCACCGGCGATGAACGACCGCGCCCGGTCAGCACCGCCGATCTGGCGTACGTCATCTACACCTCGGGATCCACCGGAAAACCCAAGGGAGTAGCGGTAACTCACGCCGGCCTGTCCGCCTTCGCCGACGAGATCTGCGCGCGGTTGGACGCCGGCCCCGATGCGCGGACGCTGCATTTCTCCAGTCCGAGTTTCGACGCCTCGGTGCTGGATCTGCTGCTGGCCATCGGCGCCGGAGCGACCATGGTCGTCTGCCCGCCCGATATCTATGGTGGCGACGAACTGGGTGCGCTGCTCGAGCGCGAGCACATCACCCACACCTTCATGACTCCCGCGGCCTTGGCCACCATCGACCACCACCGCTGGCCGCTGCCCCGGCTGGAGGCGATCATCTGCGGCGGCGAGGCTCTGGGCGCGGATCTGGTGCGGCGCTGGGCGCCCGAGCACCGGATATTCAACGGATACGGGCCGACCGAGACCACCATCATGGTGTCCATCGCGGGTCCATTGACCGCGGGAGCGCCGGTCACCATCGGCACCCTGGTGCGCGGCGTGCACGCGGTCGTCCTCGACGAGCGGCTGCGGCCGGTCCCGATCGGGGTTCCGGGCGAGCTGTACATCGGGGGACAGCCGCTGGCACGCGGCTATCTCGACCGTCCGGGTGTGAACGCCGCCCGGTTCGTCGCCGACCCCTACGGCCCCGCCGGATCGCGGATGTATCGCACCGGTGACGTGGTGTGCTGGCGCGCCGACGGGCACATCGTGTATCTGGGCCGCAGCGATCACCAGGTCAAGGTGCGCGGATTCCGGATCGAACTCGGCGAGATCACCGCGGTGCTGGCCGGCCACCCCGCACTGCGCTTCGCGCACACCGAGGTTCGCGATATCGCCGGCACCGCACGGATCGTGTCGTATGTGCAACCGGCGCGGCCCGGAACGCCGGTGGACGTGGAGGCGCTGCGTGCCCATGCCGCCGAGCACCTGCCCGCACATATGGTCCCCGGCAGTGTGACCGTGCTGGAACGGATTCCGATGACCCCGGTCGGCAAACTCGATCGCGCCGCCCTGCCTGATCCGAGCATCCACACCGATACCGTCCGCGCACCCCGCACCGGCACCGAACGGGTGGTGGCGGGGGTGATGGCCGATCTGGTCGGGGCGGCCACCGTCGGCGCCGACGACAACTTCTTCGATATCGGTGGAAATTCGCTGATGGCAACACAATTGGTGGCCCGGCTGAACGCCGCCACCGGAGTCCGGATCCACGTGCGGTCGGTATTCGGCGCCCCTACCGTCGCCGAACTCGCGGCCCTGATCGAGGGCGAGGATCCCGCGGGCGAGCAAGGCCCGGCCCTGGTCCGGCAGCGGCGGCCGGAGCGGGCGCCGCTGTCCCCGGCCCAGCGCAGGCTGTGGTTCCTCAACACCTTCAACGCCGGAACCGAGTCGGCCGGAATCTACAACGTTCCGGTGGCGTTGCGGCTGCGCGGAACCCTCGACATCGCCGCGCTGGGCGATGCGCTGCGGGCGGTGCAGCAGCGGCACGAAACGTTGCGGACGACCTTCCCGGAGGTCGACGGAATTCCGTATCAGCATGTGGTCACACCCGATCGGGCGGCGCTCGAACTGCCGGTCGAGCACATCACCGAGGCCGGCGTCGAGTCGGCGGTGCGTGCGGTCGCGGCCCCCGGATTCGATCTGCACAGCATCCCTCCGGTGCGCGCCCGGCTGCTACGCATCGCCGCGGACGATCACGTGCTGGTCGTGGTGATCCACCACATCGCCACCGACGGCTGGTCGCTGGAGCCACTGGCCCTCGATATCGCCGCCGCCTACCGGGCCTACGCCGCCGGATCGGCACCGCAGTGGGCCGAATTGCCCGTCCAGTACATCGATTACACGCTGTGGCTGGCCGAACGCCTGGGCTCGGAGGAGGATCCGGACGCGCCGATCAGCCGTCAGCTCGACTACTGGCGCCAGCGGCTCGCCGGCATCCCTGAACTGTTGCCGCTGCCCACCGACCGGCCGCGGCCACCGGCTCCCAGCTATCGCGGTGGCACCGTGGAATGTGCGGTCGACGCCGCCACCCACCGTGCCCTGCGGACGGTGGCCGCCCGGCACGGGGTCACCATGTTCATGGTGCTGCACGCGGCGCTGGCTACCCTGCTGCACCGCACCACCGCGGAATCCGACATCACTGTCGGCACGCCGATGGCGGGACGCGGAGATCAGGCCCTTGACGGACTGGTGGGCATGTTCGTGGGAACGCTGGTGCTGCGCACCCCGGTGAGCGGGTCGCAATCGTTCAGCGATCTGCTGGGCGAGGTCCGCGATACCGACCTGGAGGCGTTCGCGCACGCCGATGTGCCCTTCGAGCGGCTGGTCGAGGTGCTCAATCCGGCTCGGTCACAGTCTCATCATCCGATGTTCCAGGTCATGCTGTCGGTCCGCAACGAGCCGATCGGCACCCTGGCGCTGCCCGATCTGCGGATCGAGACCTGCGATGCCGACCCCGGGGTCGCGAAATTCGATCTGCAGTTCACCCTCACCGAAGCCTGGACCACCCAGCGCGAGCCCGCCGGGATCGCGGTCGCGGTGAACTACGCGCGCGATCTGTTCGACGAGGACACCGCCGCGAATTTCGGCCACCGCCTGACCCGGTTGCTGCGTGCCGCGGCCGCCGATCCCGACCGTGCGGTCGGCGATCTGGACCAGTCCGACCCGGGCGAGGCCGCCGGCCCGGTGGCGGTGCGGGGGACCGGAACCGAATCGGTGCGCACCCTGGCAGAGGTGTTCGCCGCCGCGGTCGCCGCCGATCCGGGCGCACTCGCGCTGCGTGATTCGCGTACCCAGGTCACCTACGAGGCACTGGATCGCTGGAGCAACCGGCTCGCCCGGATGCTGATCGATGTCGGCGCCGGCCCGGAAACGCTGGTGGCCCTGGGCATTCCGCGGTCGATGGCGGCGGTGGTGGCCACCCTCGCGGTGGCCAAGGCGGGAGCGGCGCTGGTGCCGGTCGACCCGACCTACCCGGACCACCGCATCACCCATATGCTCGCCGATTCCGGTGCCGCACTGGGTATTACGCTGTCGGCTCACCGCGATCGGATGCCGGGCGGCGACTGGATCGTGCTCGATGATCCGGCCTGGCGGCGGCGCGCTTTGCGGGCCGGCGACGCACCGATCGCCGCCGGTGAACGCCGGGGCCGGGTGCGGCCCGAGAACCCGGCGTATGTCATCTACACCTCCGGATCGACCGGAACCCCCAAGGGGGTCGTGGTGACCCACAGCGGGTTGTCGAATTTCGCCACCGAAACCGCCGAGCGGTTCGAGGTGCGGCCCGGATGCCGGGTCCTGCAGTTCGCCACCCCGAGCTTCGACGGTTCGATGCTGGATCTGCTGCTGGCGCTCGGCGGCGCGGCGACACTGGTGCTCACCCCGCCGGGAGTATTCGGCGGTGCCGATCTGGGGCGGGTGTTGAACGACGAGCGGATAACCCACGCGTTCATCACCACCTCCGCACTCGGCACCGTCGATCCCGGGCAGGTGCGGGAGCTGCGGCATCTGCTGGTCGGTGGGGAGGCACTGCCGGCGGACCTGGTGGCCCGGTGGGCGCCGGGTCGTCATCTGCACAACGTCTACGGCCCGACCGAAACCACCATCGTCACCGTCATCTCCGAACCGACCGCACCGGGCGCCCCCATTCATCTCGGCGCGCCGATCCGCGGTGTCGCGGCGATGGTGCTGGATCAGCGGCTGCATCCGACGGCTGCCGGGGTGGTGGGCGAGCTGTATCTGGCCGGTCCGGCGCTGGCGCGCGGCTACCATGCCCGCCCGGGGCTGACCGCACAGCGGTTCCTGCCTAATCCGTTCGGCGAATCCGGTGAGCGGATGTACCGCACCGGAGATCTGGTGCGGTGGGTGGCCGACGGTCCGCGATGGGAACTGGAATATGTGGGCCGCACCGATCATCAGGTCAAGATCCGCGGCTTCCGGATTGAACTGGGCGAGATC